>JBCNVF010000091.1 GCA_039630355.1 Brevinematia bacterium | reverse complement strand
GAAAGGCATGACGGAACTCTTGTATGGGTTCCAGATCCCGCTGCAAGAAAACAGATTCATTCAACTGGTAACTCTGTAATAGTTTCTCAGTCGTATAGTTGGGCGTCTTGGACTAGACCTACTCATGATTACTATATAATATACCAGCTCCATATTAGGACCTTTGTTACAAACAGCTCTGGCTACAATGGTTGGGGCACATTCAACACTGCAATCAGTAGGTTTAATTACTTGACTAATCTAGGAATAACTGCAATAGAACCGCTTCCAATTCAAGAGTTTCCTGGAGATATGTCATGGGGTTATAACTATGTGTTCCACTATGCTCCAGAAACTTCTTATTCTGGTTCTGCAAGTAGTGCGGGAACGAATATAGTATCTTTGAAAGATTTCGTCAACGAAGCGCATAAGAGAGGTATGGCAGTTATTCTTGACCTTGTGTTTAATCACCAAGGGACATCTGATGATCCTATTGCAGCGTTTGATCCTGCTGCAGACTGGAATAATCCAAACACTTACTGGTATTCTGGGAAGACTCCATGGGGACCAAGGTTTAACTATGCAAACCCGATGGTAAGTAAGTATCTTGTTGATAGTGCTAGATACTTTATGGAATTCTTTAGAGTTGATGGATTTAGGTTTGATGCTACTGCTTACATAAACGACTGGGGCTTTATGCAATTTGTGACGGATAGATTAAGAAGTATTGATTCTAGGGTATTGCTAATAGCTGAGCATCTGCCTAATGATGCTTGGGTAACGAGAAAGAAGTCTGCAGGTGGAGCTGGGTTTGATTCTCAGTGGAATGTTAACCTGTCTCACGAACTTAAGAAGTTGTTTATAAGTGGTCCTGGTGCTGTTGATATCAACTCCATAGCTAGCTATGTGGTTGCAGATTACCTAAACAATGGGATAGACAATCAAAGTCCAAATGGTCTTTTTGCAGTACAATACCATGTCTCACACGATGAAGCTGCAAATGGTAAACAGAGACCTTCGGCAGATCTTGTAAACAGAGGTTCCTGGGGCAACAGCGAATATGATGCTCAAGCCCAGATGATTACGGCAATAGCAACAGCAGTGATGGCTAGAGGAATACCAATGCTGTTCTATGGTGAGGAATTTCTTGAAGGGTATTGGGCAGGAAATCAAAAGTGGTTCAGAGATGATGTTCCAATAACGTGGGCTAATCTCAATAAAGTTAGAGCTACGAACACTATGAGAGCAGTTAGAGATCTGAACTGGATAAGAAGAAACAATGCTTGCGTGAGATTTGATCAGATTGGTATAGTTCACATAAACAATACATCTAAGGTCTTGAGCTTCAGAAGAGGATATGGAACTGGAAGTGGAGATATATATGTCATAATCAACTACGATAAACGAAACTACTCAAGTTATGGAATACCGTTTCCTAGCAGTGGCACTTGGAACTTAATATTTGCACATCCAAGTGGAGCTTACGGAGACTCTTGGGCAGATTCGTATCTGACAAGTAGTGTATCTTATTCTGGATCTGGTAATGTGAATATAAAGATACCAGAGTATGGAGTTTTGATTTATAGAAAGCAGTAATACCTAAGGGGGGCTCTGCCCCCCCTCTCTACTCTTTTCTTTGTATTCTTTTAAGATGTTTTCCTCTTGAACCTTATGTAGCTATAGTCTCATCTAGAAGATGATGTTTGTTGTAGCATCCTTTATTCAGAAAATGCCTTAATTCTTGGTAAAATTACGGGGTATTCGCTAAAGTATTCTCTAAAGTCCTTTACCTTTATTGAGAACACCTTAAGAGTATCTGAGAGAACTTTTATTTCTCTAATCTTGTTTTTAGTTCCTAGAAGAACATGGTCTGGGTCTCCTAAGAAGTAGTACTTCTTATTGTTGGAAGAAATTTTAATCTCGTCAGTTTCTCTACTAATACTTACTTCTCCGTCTAAGAGTATGTAAACCTTGCTATCTTTTAGATCGCTGTATATTACCTCGTTTTTCGGGATTTCCTCGTAGTTTAGGATCATCTCAAAATAGGTTTTCATTGAGGGAGTAAAACCGTCAAAGTAATTTGATGAAAATATACCCCAACTGTCTTTGCTTCTTATTTTTGATAGGTTCAGGAGTTTATTGTGGAGTTTTGAGTATCTTAAACTCTTGATAAAGCTTTCACCTTTTACTCTCAAGACTTTACATCCATTTCCACCAGCTACAATCGTGGCTCCTCTGCCACTACGGGTTAAAATAGCACTTTCTCCGAAGAAGTCAAAGACAGAATATTCTTTGAAAAGTTTCTCGCCAACGAAGAGTTTTATATATCCTTCAACTATTATGTAAAAATCCTTGTTCTCCCTATCTCCTTCCTTTATTATTACTTCGTTAGGGGCATATTCTTCAAACTCGCTGTTTTCTTCCATATCCTTTATTTTTCTTAGCGTAAGGTCCATAAAGAGATTCACAGAGGTGAGAACTTCAAATTTGCTCAATCTCTTCTGAGGAATGATTATGATGGTGTTTTCAACTCCCTGCTTAGGGTATAAGAGTCCAGGGTTGGGATTTGAAGAGATGTATTTTAGATAGTCATTTTCTGGACAGTGAAAAGCGAAGACTTTTTGATTCTCTCGCAACGGAAAATTTAGCTTTGAGATGTCGGTGTGTATTATTCCTGATCCTGCTTCATGAAGAATGTAATCATATCTCTTGAATCCATTCATAACAAAATCGTATCTTTCTTCGGAAATTATTCCCTCATCTAGAAGAAGTTTGGTTCTATCGGATACGAAGGTGTCTGAGGAGTAAAAAAGAGTTTTACCTTCAAACTCCACTGTAAATCCTATGGTTGGAATGGAGTGTAAAGCATAGTGAAATTTGAAAATCCCGTTTTCTATGTTTATTTCTTTTCCAACTTTGACTGCTTTGAACTCGCATATCTTTTCAAAAAATTCTTCACTTACATTTAGTAAGCTTGCGTATTTCTTCTTGAAGGAGTTCCAGATTGTTACTGTTGTATATACTTTTACTCTATTTCCCCTCAGCATACTTTGTAGTGTTCCTGCGTCGTGATCAGCGTGACAGTGAGTTAGAATTATTGCAACTATTCTACTTACGGGAATATTGTTTCTCTCAACTTCTGCAAATGAATGGGCAGGCGGGTCAATAAATATTCCCTTGCCATTAATCCAGAGTATGAAACCAGAGGTAGTTCCATTTGGATCAAATCCATTACTTGATCCTAGACATGTAAAACCAAACATTGGGAGAGTAAAGTTTGTTAGCTTTCTACTGTTGAGATTTCTATTCTCAATTATTCTTAAATCGTATTCAATGTAATCATAGATATTTTCATCTATCTTGACAGAAAGAGTGTCGTTGTCCTTAAGAAGTAGGATTTTATTGCCACTTTTCCTAATTGTGATTTCGTTTATGTTGATATCGTTGTCAATGTCTAGAAATTCAACGGAGTCAAAAACATCAAAAAGTTCTTCTTTGTTCTTCTGGTTCTTTCTTCTGAAGAAGAGCATTTCTGCAAGAATATTGCTTCTAATTCCACCATGAAAGTCATCTTCATAGATTTCGTCTGGACCTATAAGTGATTCTTTAAGGAGCACTTCAAGTGCTTTTCTTTGTTCTTTTGTGCAGAGAATAAATGTCTTTCTCTTTCTTATAAAGTAGTTATAGTAGATGGGAAACTCTATCTCGGCTACATTTAGGAAGGTAGTTTTGTCTATCATATTCCTGGGAACAACGTAGTACTGAGGTGCTTCTCCAAACATCTTTATTGAGTCTTTTATAGTTTCTGGTGGAACTCCCAGTTGAAATAGTATTTTCCCATCGCTTAAAAAGATATACCCTCCTCTTGGAAGTTGAAGTCCTTCAACCATATGTCACTCCACAATTGTAAAATGTAATACCATATTGACATTTTCGGATTCTCCCGAGATGAGAATCTTACTAAACTTCATTGGTAGCAGTAGATTTTCAATCTCTCCTAAGGAGAGAAATATATTTCTAAAGTTTCCACCAACCGAGGCTTTGTAGATTTCTCCAAGATCTTCTGACGATTCTTTAATAACATAGTTGACTCTTACATTGTATTTGGAAAAAACACTCAAGATTCTACTTAGTATAAGTCCTGGTGATTTAGTTTCTTCCTCAAGGCTTCTTATCCTGTTGTATTCATTCTCCAATACTGACAGTTTCCTGTTCATATAGGGAATATCCTGGTAGTTTTTGACTTCTCTATCAATAGCTTCAAATGTGATTCTGAGGTAGAGATATTCACCTATTAGGTAGGTGATTACTCCGAAAGCAAGTAGTATAACTCCTGTGTAAAGCCAAACAAATATTCTTCTCATAGTCCTATTCCTAGCTCAAATCTAAGAACCTTCTTACCTTCGTATGAAATTTCATGCAGTGATAGAATTTCAATGTTAGATATTCTCTGAACCTTTGATATCTTCTTTATAGTGTTGTGGAAGGATTCGCTATTTTCGGAAAAGCCCTTTACCTTTATGACTTTTGGCAAAACTTCAACGCTTTTGAGCCAAGTGTTCTCGTCAAGTGCAGTAAAAATCTCGTAAAGGGTATAGAAATATCTTTGCTTATTGGCAAACTTATTGTAAAAAGAGGAAATACTCTTTTCGTACTCTTCCATCTTCCTTTTTATTTCAATGACCCTTATGTATCTTTCTACTTCTGGTGATGCTACCGTTATTTTCTCTTCAATTCCTTTCTTTATGGTATTATACCTTTCTACTTCGTTTCTAGTAGATGCAACAAACACAACTCCAAGGATGACGAGGAGTGTTAGGATAAAGGATGTTCTGAATAGAACCATTTCGGAAACAGTTGTTAAAAAGTCTTTCTTAGGTAGGATATTTATGATGAAGTGCCATCCTCTAGAGGAGCTTATAATGTCAAGATAGAAGAAGTTTTCGTTCAACCAGCTAAATTCTGGTAACATTTCACCAGAAATTGTAATGATGTTAACTCTGTCAAATACTCTTTCTACAAAATCAGGCTCAAAGTAGAATAAAAGTACCTTTTCTAGGAACATACTTCTCTCTTTAACAAAGTCCGATATGAATGAGACAATATAGTTCTCAAGCACATTTCTATCGCTTATTTCCGTAATTTCAAATTTTAGGATGTTATTTCCTGAGAGTATGGATATTAATATTTCGTCTTGCTTATTTACAGCAATGGCGATTGCTCCTACGCTGGAGATACCTAAGAATATGTTAACATTACTCACTGTTGCTGAAGTAATTCTGACAAGAGATATACCTAGATTTCTGAAGTATCCTACGTATTCTGAAAGCAGGCTAACTTTTATAGCTGAGATCAAGACTTTGAAAAAAGCTCTGTCCTTTACTCTATAGTGTCCAACGATTTTGTAACTATACCTTAGGGATGAGATGTCAAAGATTCCAATGCTTTCTATCGTTGATACAACAACACTTTCAATCTTATTTCTGGCAACAGCAGGAATAGTTATGACCTTGTTAACAAACATTTCACTAGGAAGTATGAGGTTAGCAACATAGATAGGAATGTCTACATTCTTTTCTATAAACCTTTGGATTGAAAACTCCATCCTGTTTCTATCTACCAATTGCCCAGATACTAACTTAAGCGGTTTTTTACCAAATAGATAGTTGAGAAAAATTCCGACAAGGATGTTTGAGGATTTTATCTGGAATATAACTTCTATTATTCCCAAATATTCTAAAGTGAAGTATAAGATCTTTAGAGCTAGTCTCTTCATACTAAATATGGTATTTCTGGCTTTTGGTTGATTTCAAGTAAAATCAGTGGTGGTTCAGAAGTTTCAATTGACTTTTAGATCTGGTGAAGGGAAGTGTGGGAAGATGCTTTGGAAGGTAGCTGAGGTTTGGTAGATGTAGGAGAGGAGATTTTTAAACTACTTCTTTTCAGGGTTGAAAAGTAGGTAAGGGTATGAAGATAATTAGTTTAGGTTTATGTTAAAGGAGATTGCTGTTGTAATAGTTGTTATTGTTTCTTTTTTTATGCTAGGGGTGTTAATTTCATTGGCTGGGTTAGATTATACGGTTGCGAAGTATTATAGTGATTCTAAAGATCTTAAGGAGAAGAAGGTTACTAACAAGCCTAAGCCTAAATTAGAATCTGAGGTTAGGTATCTATTAGTTGAGGTAATCACAAGTAATGGAAGAGAGGTTGTTGCTGTAGATGAGGGAACTACCGAGCTTGAAGTTTTTTCTATAATGGGAGGTAGGGTGAAAAATATCTTGACAATTAGTAATCTTTTAAAAATAATTACTAATGTGGACAGTAAAATAGATTTGAGGTGAGATTATGCAGGAAGATAAGGATTTTGAGGAGATAGAAATAGAGCAGATAGACCTTGATATAGATAAGAGTTATGATATAACTGTTGACATAAGTTCTGTTGAGTTTCCCGAGAGTAGTGTAAGTGAGGAGAAATATTCGTCAGTTGAGGAGAGTGTAGGTGCTGAGGAGATAAGTTTTACTGAGACTGTTGATGTTAGTTCGTTGGGTATGGAAGGTGGTGATATTTCTGCGGAGGGTAAGAAGGAAGAGGAGGAGCTTACTGTTTTTGTAAGTGAAACTAGATTAGAGGAAGAGCCTGTAATTTCTAAGGATGAGGGGGTAGCATTGTCAGATTTAGAAGAGATGGAAA
>JBCNVF010000090.1 GCA_039630355.1 Brevinematia bacterium | reverse complement strand
TTACTTGCCTCTTTGCTTCTGGACAGTTTGTTAGTCACAGAATTTCCTCCATACCAAGCTTCTTGGGTGCTTTTAAGAAAGGTATTTACCCAGTCCCGACAGGGACTGCGAGAATAGTAAAAACAAAAACTACATACTAGTTATGAACTTTGGAATCCGTTGGACAACTTTTCTTGTATTTGATAAGAATAAATTTTCTTGTATTTGATAAGAATAAAAGTATTTATTTAGGATTTTGTGTAGCATATGACCAAGATTAGGCTTATTTCCACTAAGTTTCGTAGAAAACTGCAAGCTTTTGCACATCTTCTGTGGAGCAACACTAAGAATGCACTATTTACCACCTTAGACTACTTAAACGAGAGTATAAAGTTCAACAAGATCCAGAGATACTTAGTAAAGCAGTTTCTAGTAGCATTTGCGGTATCATCCGTATCGCTTACCTTTCTAGGGATAGTTTTCAACTTGGTTATGGACCTAAACTGGTTTTTAGGTAATACGGAACTTCTTAGAAAGAAGTTTAACTATATCCTTTTAGTCTACATACTCAGAGGGCCTTACCTTTATTCTTTCCTAGCACCTATGTGTGTCCTTCTAAGTATATCCTATGTGATATCAAGAATGTCCAGAAATTTTGAGCTAGTAGCTATAGTAAACGCTGGAATGAGCTTGAAAAAACTCTTTGCCCCACTAGTTCTGGTGTTAGTAATCACATCCTTTCTCTACTTTCTATTTCTTGACCAGGTAGTTACAACCGCAGGCAAAGAATCTAGGTATATAGAGAGAATAAAGGTATGGGAGGATGAGAGTTTTCGTGAGTCACAGTATCTTGAAAACATAAGAGAACCTATCAAAAGTCAAAATAGGAGTGTAACCTACCTGGAGATAGGATTTGTCTCTAGAGAAGGAATTATGAAAAATGTCAAGATAAACAAGTTTTTTGAGAAAACTGGCAAAATTGAATTCAAAACTCAAAAGTTTGAAGGAGGACTAATACAACACACTATAAGTGCAGGTTCAGCTAAGTGGGATCAAAAAATAAACAACTGGATCTCATACGATGTGGAGATATTCACTTTTAACGAAAAGACTGAACTCATCTCAAAGAACTATCTTAAGGAGTATATTCCCAACTTCAAACTTGACAACCCAAGCTTTTTCTTCCCAAAGAAGTATGACTTTCACTTTCTGACATTAGCAGAGATGAACGAGGAACTAAACAAATCTCTAGCAGTTAAGATAGCATTTGAAAGCGGAAATTACTATCAAAAGCTTATGCAGATGCTATCAAGACCCAGTATTTCGTTGTCTCTTGTCATCTCGGGACTTCTAGCATTAGGATTTGTAACTATAATTTCCAGAAATCTGACCTTTATCAACATGGTTTTCCAATCAGTGATTAGATATGTCATATACTTTATTTCTTTCTTAGGTGGCATGTGGATAGGTGAAAATAGAATACTACCACCAGCTCTAGCTATATGGCTACCAAACGTAGTCTTTCTAGGATACGCTATATACCTAAATCGCAAAGTAAAAACCTAGAATTGAAGAGTTTTAATAGTAAACTGTTAAAAACATTGGTATTGTCAAATAGAATTGGTCTATAACAGATCGTCCGTCAAGTTTTGGACTCAAGAAGACGAAAGTTATCTCTAGAAATTTGATTTTGCTAAGGTGTTTCTTTAAATTTTACTATAAAGAGAGGTCAACAAAATGTTTCCTGAAGGTCTTACTCCCAGTGCTAAGAAAATCCTAAATATTCTATCTCAAGAGATGGCAAAAAAGTTAAGAAACGATAAAATAGAAGTTGAGCACCTACTCATAGGTATAATAGCTGATAACGACAACAGAGCAGTATTCGCTTTGAAGGAACTTGGAGTAGATGTGGAAAGGTTAAGGTTTGATCTTGAAAATGCTATAAGAAACCCAATGGGTCCCGTGAACATGGGGTCGTTACCATTTAGTCAAAATGTCAAAAAAGTTCTAGACGTTGCTTCAGAAGAAGCGAAAAAACTTGGGCACAATTACATAGGACCAGAACATATACTTATAGCGATAATGAGTGGTTACAGTGGTATAGCATACATAATTCTTGAAAACAATGGTATAACCGTAGATACCCTAAGAAGAACAGTAATGAGATTATCTAATACCACACCTTTCGCAACAAAGCAAATGGAACAGAAAGAGAAAGTAAAGAAAAAAGTCAGAACTCCTCTTCTAGATGAATTTGGTACAGATCTATGCAAACTAGCTTTTGAAGGAAAGCTTGATCCTGTAATAGGTAGGGATAATGAGATTGAGAGAACTATACAAATTTTGGTGAGAAGAAAGAAAAACAATCCAGTTTTAGTAGGACTACCCGGTGTAGGTAAAACTTCCATAGTTGAAGGACTCGCACAGAAAATAGTCAAGGGGCAAGTTCCTGAATACCTCATAGACAAAAGAATAGTCCAACTGAACATACCTGCAATAGTTGCTGGAACAAAATATAGGGGAGAGTTTGAAGATAGACTAAAGAACATAATAGGTGAGATAAAAAACGCAGGTGATATAATTGTGTTTATAGATGAAATTCACACTGTTATAGGAGCAGGTGCTGCAGAAGGAGCAATAGACGCAGCAAACATCCTAAAACCTGAGCTTTCCAGAGGAGATATACAGTTTATAGGAGCCACTACTCTTGATGATTATAGGAAATACATTGAAAAAGACAAAGCATTGGAGAGAAGATTCCAAATGATCCTTGTTGATGAGCCCTCGGTAGAAGTAACTATTGAGATATTAAGAGGAATAAAGAAAAAGTATGAGGAATTTCACAAGGTAGTATATGACGAAGATGCAATAATACAAGCAGTATACTTATCTAAGCAATATATTCAAGGCAGATACCTTCCAGATAAGGCTATTGACCTAATAGATGAAGCAGGAGCTAAGGTAAGAATGCGGACCTTCCTCAAACCAAAGGAACTTGTTGAAATGGAAGCAAAAATTGAGGAACTTGAAGCTAAGAAAAAGCAAGCAGTAAGCAATCAGAATTATGAAGAAGCTGCAACCTACAGGGACCAACTAAATGACCTAAGGAGTAAGTATGAGCTAAAAAAACAAGAATGGATAGATAATACTTCCTCAGTAATAATACCAGTAACAGTAGAAGATATCAGGGAGACTTTATCCTCAATGACTGGCATACCTGTCAAGAAGCTTGGAGGAATGGAAATCTCAAAACTTGCTAATATAGAAGATGAACTTAAAAAGAGGGTTATAGGGCAAGATGAGGCCGTAGAAATCGTATCTAAAGCTATAAGAAGAGCAAGAATAGGACTAAAACCAAAAAATAAGCCTATAGGCTCTTTCCTATTCCTAGGACCTACGGGCGTAGGAAAAACTGAGCTAGCAAAAGCATTAGCAGAATTTCTCTTTGGAAGTGAAGATAACCTAATTAGACTGGATATGAGTGAGTTTATGGAGAAGTTTACAGTCTCAAGACTAGTTGGTGCACCACCAGGATACGTAGGATACCAAGAAGGAGGACAACTAACCGAAGCTGTCAGAAGAAAGCCATATTCAGTTATACTACTTGACGAGATAGAAAAAGCTCACCCTGATGTATTCAATATACTACTTCAGGTTATGGACGATGGAAGACTAACAGACAGCTTAAACAACATTGTTAGCTTTTCAAACACTGTGATAATAATGACTTCAAATTTGGGAGTTAGAGATATAACTAACAAAGGTTACCTCGGATTTGCAAAAGCTTCGCAGGAAAAAGCCTTTGAGTACGAAAATATGAAACAGAAACTTTTGGAAGATGTGAAAAAATACTTCAGTCCTGAATTCCTAAATAGACTTGACGAAATAGTAGTCTTTAAACCTCTGTCAAAAGAGATTGTGAAAGATATTGTAACAAAGATGATAAATGAGATAAATAGGGATCTAGCAATCAACAGCATATCTATCCGCATCAGTGATGATGTTAGGGAGTTTATAGCCGAAAAGGGATTTGATCCAAAGATGGGAGCAAGACCTCTGAGGAAAACCATTAGAAAATACATAGAGGATGTAGTGGCACAAAAAATAATTGAGAAAGGCATTGACATTTCGGCAATATCAAAAGAAAACAAAAAGATTCAAGCAATATGCAAAGGTGTAGAAGGTGAAAATCTAGAAATAGAGATAAAAATAGTCTCACAAGAAGAAGAAGAAACACAAAAAGCTAAAAGTTTCAAATCCAGAAAAAAAGCAGAAGATGACAAAGACAACGAGAAAGAAATGATGAGGATCTCTACAAAAAACTAGCTAAGCACAAGTTTCTCAACAAAATACGCAAACCTTAGTAAATTACTGTCGTGAAAAGGTCTAGCTATTATTTGCATCCCAATAGGTAAACCATTTGAGTCTTTTCCTATAGGTAAAGAGATTGCACAAGTGCCAACTAAGTTTACAGTAACGGTGAATATATCGGAAAGATACATTTCTATAGGATTTGATATTTTTTCTCCTATCCTAAAAGCCGTTGTAGGTGTTGTTGGTGTGATTATAAAATCAACTTCACTAAAAGCTTTACTAAAATCCTCCTTAAGCAAAGTTCTGACTTTTAGCGCTTTGAGATAGTATGCATCGTAATATCCCGCCGACAATACATAATTGCCAAGCATTATCCTCCTTTTGACTTCTCTACCAAAACCTAGAGTCTTGGTACTACGATACATCTCATTAAGTGACTTAGCCTGGGCTCTAAACCCATACCTTACTCCATCAAACCTTGCTAAGTTAGAGCTTGCTTCCGCGGGAGCAACTATATAGTAAGTTGGAATTGCATATTTTGTCCTCGGAAGGGAAACATTCTTAACACTCACACCTTTTCCCGAAAGAGCTTTTACTACACTTTCTATCCCTTCAAGAATCTCTTTCTGAATATCTCCAGAAAAATACTCTTCAGGTATACCTATCTTTACTGAGAATGGATCTATCCTCTCCTTCAAGTTTTCTGAAAACCTTGTGTTCTCAACTTTCACAGAAGTAGAATCTTTGGGGTCATATCCAGCTATGACTTCCAAAAGTATAGCAGCATCCTCTACGGTCTTAGTAATAGGACCTATCTGATCAAGAGAAGATCCGAAAGCAATAAGTCCGTATCTAGAAACAAGCCCATAGGTTGGCTTTAATCCAACAACTCCGCAGAACGCAGACGGCTGTCTTATTGAGCCACCAGTATCAGAACCAAGAGAAGCAACACACAGATCGGCAGAAACACTTGCAGCAGAACCTCCAGATGATCCTCCAGGCACTCTACTTTTATCATAAGGATTTCTAACTACACCGTAGTGTGAGGTTTCATTGGATGAACCCATTGCAAACTCATCCATATTCGTTTTACCTATTATTACACCACCCTCACTTTTTATCTTAGTAACTACGGTAGCATCCTCAACAGCAACAAAACCTTCCAAAATCTTAGACCCACACGTGCTAGGTTGCCCTTCAACATTTATGTTATCTTTTATCGCAATCGGAACCCCTATAATCTTCCCACTAATCTTATTTCTATTATCATCAATATATCTAGCAGTCCTAATAGCTTCGTCCTTACATACACTTATGAAAGCATTTATTGGTAGTTCAGATTTCCTATCCTCTTCTATCTTTCTTATGTATTCTTCCACCAACTCAGAACAAGAAAACTTTCCACTCCTTATCCCCTCAACAACCTCAGTAATGGTAAGCCCATTTACCATAAAAGTTTACCTTCTAACCTGTTTTTTAGCACAAGCTGAGCAGATATCTGTATAAGGAAGCGCCTCCAACCTCTCAATTTCTATCTCAGCCCCACACAATTTACACTTTCCATAAGTGCCATCTTCTATCCTTCTTAAAGCATCATTAATCTTATCTATTATCTCCCTCTGGATACCCGTTAAGCTTGCCAGGAGTTGTGACTCGTAAAAATCACTAGCCTTATCCACAATATCTCCCTCAATATTACTTGCAAAATATCTCATCGCCATCTCCTCACCAAAGATATCCGAAAGAATCTGTAACTTCTCCTTAGACAATCTATTTTTCAACTCTTCCAATTTCTCCCTACTAAGCATCCTATCACCCCTCAGTCAACAGATAATTCTTTAACACAAACATACTTCCTCCCCTTCCTTTCATAAAACTCCACTATCCCATCCTTTAAGGCAAAAAGAGTAAAATCCCTTCCTTGCCCAACATTATTGCCAGGATACACTTTATTTCCTGTCTGTCTAAGTATTATGTTTCCTGCCCTTGCAAATTGTCCATCGTAAAGCTTTACCCCTAACCCTTTGCCTCTACTCCTATCTTTTACATTGGGATCCTTAGCCATACCTTCACCACCTCCAATTCTAATTCATTTTAAATAAACAATCACTTAGATTAAAACTTATTTCACAACCTTTAACAAATTCCAATCCTCACTAAGTGAGTAGATAAGATTCAACTTCTTGTTCACTCACTCTCTCTGTTTCTAGATAGCACTCATCAACCACAAACTTCACTCCATACTAAGCTTCTTAGGGCTTATTTAAGAAGAATATTTACCAGAATAAGAACTGCATGAAGAGTAAAAGAAAAGCTTCACCTAATTGCTAATTGGAATTTACTGACCATCAATCTTTCCATATAGAAACTGAGATTTAATGACGTTTAGAATAGTAAAAGAGGAAAGGTAAGAGTATGCGTATTGGAATAGGACAAATAAATCCAACCGTTGGAGATATAGAAGCAAACTTTCTAAAGATTGCAGAATTTACTGATCTAGCCTTAGAAAAAAACTGTGATATTGTAGTATTCCCCGAACTTTCACTGACAGGATATCCACCAGAAGATTTGCTCAAAAATAAGGCCTTTATAAAGCATCAGCAAATCTTTCTTGACAAACTCAAGTCAAAATTCTCAGGAATAATCGGAATAGTAGGTTTTGCAAACCTAGAAAACGATGTCCTGTATAACTCTTCAGGAATATTCTTTAATAACCAGATGTATATATACAACAAGACAAAACTTCCAAACTATGGAGTGTTTGACGAGAAAAGATACTTTGCCGAAGGAAACAAAGGATTAGTCCTGAACATAGGTAATTCCGAATCAAAAATAGGTATAACAATATGCGAGGATATCTGGTATCCGGAAGGTGTAATAAGCGATGAAATAGTAAAAGGGCACGCAAATATAATAGTAAATATTTCAGCATCACCCTATCAGATTGGTAAAGTAGAAGAGAGAATTGAAATGCTTAAGACCAGAGCAAGAGATTTCAGAACATTCATCATCTACGCTAACCTTGTGGGCGGACAGGACGAATTAGTATTTGATGGAAACAGCCTAGTAGTCTCACCTGAGGGCAAAGTTCTTGCAAAAGCAAAAGCATTTGAAGAGGAAATATTAGTAGTGGACATCTTCACAGAAGAAACTATGTCCAAAAGACTCTTGGACCCAAGATATGTTTTCCTACTAGAGAGGTATACTCCTGATTACGAAGTTGAAAAAGTAAGCCTAGATTATACTATCAAAGAGCAAAAGGATAAAATTCCAAGTAATGTTGAGCCATTGCTTACAGAAGAAGAGGAGATTTTGAAAGCCCTTGAAACTAGCATAAGGGACTACATAACCAAAAACAAGTTCTCTAAGGTGGTTATAGGAATAAGTGGAGGAATAGATTCAGCAGTAGTAGCATATATATGCACTAAAGCTCTAGGGAAGGAAAATGTAGTTGGTGTGAGTATGCCATCAAGGTTTTCATCTGAAGACACTCGCAGAGATGCTAAAAGAATCTGTCAAAACCTAGGAATAAAGTTTCTAGAAATTTCCATTGAGAATATATTCAAAACATACCTTTCGGAACTAGAACCATTTCTTGAGAACAAAGGATGGGATGTAACTGAGGAAAATATTCAAGCAAGAATAAGAGGAAATATCCTAATGGCTTTATCAAATAAGTTTGGTTGGATAGTAGTAGCAACAGGTAACAAAAGCGAACTAAGCATGGGCTATGCCACTCTCTACGGTGATATGGTCGGAGGATTTGCACTGATAAAGGATCTATACAAAACCACTGTCTATAAGCTAGCCAACTACATAAATCAAAGAGAAAGAACTGAAGTTATACCAAAAAGCGTAATAGAACGCCCCCCATCTGCAGAACTTAGAGACAATCAAAAGGACGAAGACACACTACCACCTTACCCAATCCTAGACAAAATCCTAAAAAAATACCTAGAAGAGGAAAAATCCTCTAGGGAAATATCAGAAGAAACAAACATAGACCTACAACTGGTAGAGAATGTGATCAAAACAGTAAACCAGAACGAATACAAACGAAGGCAAGCCCCAATAGGCACCAAAGTAACTTTCAGATCCTTCGGAAAAGACAGAAGATACCCTATCACTAACCAGTTCAAAAAAATCTAACATTGGATATTTTCTATAATGAGTATTTTTTATATATACACTAGTGTATAGTTTTTACACAGAAAATCCCAAAAGATCTGAAAACTCGCAACCATTAAGAGCAACTCTTAATCAGAAATTGAAAATTTAGCAAAAACTTTAGGATTTGGCAAGTGAAATTTTGGCACGATATTTGCATGATAAAAAAAGAAGGAGGGCAAAACATGAAAAAACGAAAAGAGGATATAAATACCAATGACCTTATTAATCAAAATCCCACAAAAGTGCAAGAAGAGTTAAACAAGATATTGGATGAAGCTAGAAACAATTTTTCTGACAGTGAGAATGTAGTGTTAAAGTATTTTAAGACTGTAGAAAAGTTTCCACTTCTGACCAGAGAGGAAGAAGTGAGTTTAGCTAAAAGAGCAGCCGAGGGAGATAAGGAAGCAAGGGCAAAATTGATTCTTTCTAATTTAAGGTTTGTGGTAAGTGTAGCGAAAAGTTACATAGGAACTGGAATACCAATTGCTGATTTAATAAGTGAAGGTAATGTCGGTCTGATGATAGCGGTAGATAAATTTGACTACAAAAGAGGATTGCACTTTATTTCTTATGCTGTTTGGTGGATAAGGCAATCAATTCTGAAATATATTTCTGAAAGGTCAAGACTTGTCAGGTTTCCTATGAATAGGACAAACGAACTTTTGAAAATAGAAAAGTTCATAAGAGAGTATGAGGTTGAGAATGGTGCAACCCCGTCAATTGAAACTATAGCAAAAGCTTTAAATCTTAAGGAAAAAGATGTTCAGATACTCCTTAACAGAAAGAGC
>JBCNVF010000089.1 GCA_039630355.1 Brevinematia bacterium | reverse complement strand
CAAAACACCCATTAGAACTAATATGACACTCAAAATGTATCTTCTCATATCTCTTACTCTCTTCTCTTCTATTGTCAGTTAGTTAGCTTATTTAGATCTAGGTAGTTTGTAAGAATATCCCAAGCACTACTGTTATTAGTTGTCAGAATGTTAGTTATATCTTCGTTATCAAAGGTAGCGTAATTTGTTACATTTAGTGAGTTTGTAAGCTTAGTGATATTAGTTGCTATTTCAATGGGTATACCATTATTGGTCAAAAGCTCAACTATCCTATTGTACATGTTAACGTAGAAGTTATGATATCTTGTGAAGTTGGTATACACATTCGTTATCTGTGTATCTAAATCCTTAAAAGCCTTAAGAATCTGGACCTCTATTGACGAATCTTTAGAGTTAAGTTTGTTAGTAACAAATGAGAGTGAGCGAATGCTTTTTTGACCTTCAAAGAAGAAAGTGTTCATACCGCTCTTAATGACATGTCCCATGATAATAAATTCATTCGGTATTATGAAATTGCTCTCCAATGAGTTTGTCATCTTTTTTAGAAAGTTGTATAACAGGTCATTTGAATTGATTTTACCGTTATCATCGGTGTCAAGAGAGACAAAAAAACTGTTGATCTTATTGAATATACTAAAACTGAAGTGTAAGTTATCGTCATTGGTTAGCAATTTGTTATCAGATTTTCCTGTTATTACGATGTAAAGGTTACTGCTTATAGTGTTTGCTGATTGGTAGTATGTCTCGTTAGTGACGTAATATTCCACAAGGTCTGAGTAATTTGAGTTTGACATAATACTACTTATGTCCTTAGAAGTTCTTTCATAAAAGCTAACAATATTAGTTCTAGGAATTATTGAAAACATCTCGCAGTTTGCTATGCCTATTAATGCTCTAGAGCTTGAAGGGTCTATTTCTAGTGCTCTCTGGTAGAATTTCTTAGCAGTTTCGTAGTCTCCTATGTCTGCGTAGTAGTCACCCATATCATTTAGAAAGTTTACGCTTCCGATTGTTGACAAATCTTGAGTAGCAGGATCTACAAAAAGCGGGGAGAATACGTTAAAACATCCATACAGGCCTATGATTATGAGTATTATGAGACCTAATCTAACTCTTCTCATACACATAATATTATAATTACGATTCATCAAATTACAAAACTAGAGAATTGTTTAAGTGTTCCGAAGGCTTGAGACAATAAACCCTACTCCATTAGTCAGGCAGTCAGAACTCTTAAACATTTTGCTTGGTTACTCTTTAATTGAGGATCAAGCCTAGTTTTGGAACTTTTTGGTTTTTTAGAGAAGCAAAGTAGAAAGTGGAGTTGGCCTTGTTTATAATGAAAAGAGAGTTTGTGAGCCTATGGTAGCTATCAAGCTTGAGAAAGTTGAGAAGTATTTCGGAGAATTCAAGGCTCTTGATAATGTTTCGTTTGAGGTAGAAGAGGGAGAGATAGTTGGTTTTCTAGGGCCTAATGGTGCAGGTAAAACCACCACTATGAGGATAATAACTGGTTTTATGGAGCAGACCAGCGGTAGAGTTTCTGTCTATGGTTTTGACAACTTGACAGATCAGGAGGAGATAAAGAAGATAATTGGTTACTTGCCAGAACAACCGCCACTTTACCCTGAACTTTCAGTTGAGGAATATCTATACTTCGTAGGGGAGATTAGAAATGTGCCAAAGGTTTCCTTAAAGTCAAGAGTTAATGAGGTAATAGAGCTTGTTGGGCTTAAGGAAAAAAGAAATTTCCTAATATCTCATCTTTCAAAAGGGTATAGGCAGAGAGTAGGCATAGCACAGGCTATAATTCATAACCCCAAGATCCTTATACTTGACGAACCAACGATAGGACTTGATCCAATCCAAATAATTGAGGTGAGAGAACTGATAAGCAGATTAGCAAGAACAGAAAAAAGGACGGTGATCCTTTCCACTCACATACTTCAGGAGGTTAACTCTGTCTGCCAGAGGGCAATAATAATCAACAAAGGTAGGATCGTGAATGATATTCCTATATCTCCGTCGGATAAGAAATACTTTGTAATAAAGTTAAACAAGGATATTCAGGAAATAAGCTTACCTGAAGCAGAAGAAGTTTCAGTATCACAGAATGTTATTAGGCTAGCCCTGAAAGATCAATCTGAACTTGAAAACATTGTCAAAAAACTTGTTCAAAGAGAGTTAGTTCCTATTGAAGTTAGCCCACTCTCAACTGAGATTGAGAAGATTTTTGTTGATTCTGTCTATTCTTAACCATCTTTTTCAATTTCATTAAGTCTCACTCAATAAATTCCAACCTCCACTTAGGCAAGTAGCTAAGGTTCTAAGCTTTTTGTTATTTACTCTCTTTGGTTCTGGATAGTGTTCGTCAGTTACAAAATTTCACTTTACACCAACCTCCTAGGTGCTTACTGAGAAGAGTATTCGCCCATGTTCCTGAGAAGGAAGGAGAACTATGCTCAATTGTGAATTTTAGATTTCATTGACCTAGTTTTGAGATTTGTTGAAAAGATCGGTTTCCAGTTTGTAAATTTTAGGCTTTATTTAACTCCAAATGAAAGTTTTGATTTGAGTTTGTTAAGGGTTCATAATAGGTGTATGAGGTTTATGGGATTTCTAGTGTTGACGCTTTTAGTTATTGGGTGTAGTGATGTTCCTAAGAAGAATTCACGAACTGAGGTGGAAAGGTTTTTTAAAGGTGCTGATGTTTCTTGGCTTCCTCAGATGGAGCAGAGTGGATTTGTGTTTTACGACTTTGACGGTAGAGAGAAAGACTTACTTGACATACTTAGGGAAAACGGTATGAACATAATAAGGTTACGGACCTGGGTGAACCCTTCGGATGACCCTATTAATGGTCATTGTAGTGCTGATGAAACTGTTGATATGGCAGTTAGAGTCAAGCAAAAGGGATTCTCGCTGATTATAAATTTCCACTACAGTGACAGTTGGGCTGATCCTTCAAAACAGTATAAACCCAAGAGATGGGAAGGACTTACATTTGAGGAACTTAAGAATGCGGTATACGACTACACAAAGGAAGTTATGACAAAACTTGCAAGTAGAGGTGTTTATCCTGAGTTTGTGCAGATTGGTAATGAAATAAACTCAGGTATACTGTGGCCTGATGGAAGCTATACTAACTTTTCAAAGTTAGCGGAACTTTTAGCATCAGGAGCAAGAGCAGTCAGAGATGTGAACTCTAATACTTTGATAGTCATGCACTTAGCTAATGGTCATGATGCAGGTCTTTTTAGATGGTTTTTCAGCAACCTAAATAGATACTTTACAAACTATGATGTAATAGGTATGTCATATTACCCGTATTGGGCTGGTAACTGGAGGTATAGTTTGCCTATGCTTGTTTCAAATATGGAAGAGATGGTAAGATCATACGGGAAATATGTTATGGTTGTTGAAACAGGACATTTCTACTATGAAGAGGAAGAGAGTTATGACATGCTAGTTTCCCTAATAGAAGGAGTGAGGAATATTTCTGGGGGTAAGGGGTTAGGAGTTTTATACTGGGAGCCTCAAGGAGCGGAAATTTGGAGTAGATATTCTATGAGTTGTTGGAGAAACGATGGAAGACCCACTAAAGCTCTCAAAGCCTTCAGGCGATGATATTATAACCCATTGGCCGGATAGTTAAGCTTTCTAACTTTTTGCTTGCCTAATCTCTCTAGTTCTGGTAATACCCGAATGCAAAAAGTATTACTTTGCACTTGGCTTCTTAAGATACTTATAAGAGAACTGCCTATTAATCTCAGCGGGACTATAGAAAATACTGAAAAGAAGATTGCGTTTAATCCTAAATTTCAAGCTTTACTGCGATTATCCACCAGAGATGGAAGTTACCGTTGGTTAGGATTTATAATAGTTTGGCTCTTGGGGAGTTGAGGATGAAAATAGTTGTCTATCCGGGGACATTTGATCCGATAACTAACGGGCATATTGATATTGCAATCAGAGCTTCAAATCTTTTTGATAAAGTTATAGTTGCTATACCGAAAAAGTCTTTTCACAAAACTACGCTGTTTTCGGTTGAAGAAAGGTTAGATATGGCGAAAGAAGTATTTAAGGATAATTCTAAAGTGGAGGTAATGGAATTTGAGGGGCTGTTGGTTGATTTCGTGAGAAGAGTTGGTGCTGTTGCCATAGTTAGAGGGCTAAGAGCGGTATCTGACTTTGAGTATGAATTGCAGGTTGCACTTATGAATATGGAAATAAGTGGGGTTGAAACGGTTTTTTTCATGACGAGTGAAGAGAACATGTTTGTAAGCTCGTCAATCATAAAGGAGATTGCACTGCTTGGGGGAAATGTCAAAAGCAAAGTTCCTGGTATTGTTTGGGAAAAGCTTCAGGAAAAGTTTTCTAAAACTCCCAGATAGCTATCTTTCCATCTCTATCGCCAGAAATGAGAAAACTATTATCTACTGAAATTCTTAGAGACATTATATCATTACTATGCCATTCCAAAGTTTTCCTGAGTTCTAGTTTTTCTGAATCCCACACCTTTATTTTGTATGACTTACCACCGCTTATTATGTATTTCCCACTCCTGTCAAAGATTCCTACAATTATGTCTTTTTTGTCACTGTCAAATATCTTTCCGACTAGTTCATAATCTCTATTCCATACGGAAATATAGCTGTCTGCAGAGAATAAAGCAATCTTATCTTTGCTAAAGTCCACAAACTCTAGAGGTCCTGCATGAGCTCTAAGTGTTTTTATAATGTCAAGAGAATCTACCTTAAGAATTTTCGAAGTTTTGTCTTGGCTAGCGGTTAATAGGTGTTTGCCAGTGGGACTTATTTTTATCTTCCATATCTCTTCGTCATGTATTTTCCGCTTGGCTTCAAGGTTTAGTTTTTTCCCATCAAAGGATAGCTTATAAACGAATCCGTTTACATCGGAAGCGAATACAAGTTTGTCGTATATCTCTATACTTTGTATCCCCTTATCACTTATTCTGAGATTGTGTATGAAGTTTAAGTTTTTGTCAAAAACCTCTACGAAGTCATAGCTTCCGGAAAAAATGTAGTTGCCATCTTCTGAAAATTTCACAGGTGGTCCCCACAATGCTTGGTATTGCCTTCTTACGGAATCTACTTCGCGAATTTGAGGTAATTTTGAAATATCCCAAACTTTTATACACTTATCCGAACCTCCACTAACCATCAATTTCCCGTCAGGCGAGATATCTATATAGTAGATATACCCTGCGTGAGCTTGAACCCAGTTAAGCGGAATACCTTTCTTAGATAGAGTTTCTTTGGGTAGCGACTTTTCACCTATGGTAATGGTTTCTTGTTTGTATTCTTTTTCTTCTCTGTAATCTGTTTGCAGGGAGTCCTTTACTTGTGTCTGTGGGACACAGAACGAAAATATGATAAAGCTTAAAATCCAAAGCCTCTTTACCAAACCTTTCATACTCTTTTCCTGATTATCAGGGTAAATGAAAGTTAGGATACTTTCAAGTTATTAGGACCTGAAGTTTGTAGTAGAGTTTGGTAAAAATTAAAGTGAAAGAACCTCCTCTTGCCCTTAAAATAAAGGCAAAAGGAGGAATATATGAATCACAGAAACACTATAAATCACTTTATCAAAAACTTTCTATTTGACCTTCCAACCAAGCTCAGGAAGAAAATATCAGAAGTTGTTCTCGCAATCACCCTATCTAGGAGTTTGAGGATATCTAGGATATCTGAAAACAGTAGGAAGAGGGACAAGATGAGCCAGTGGGGAAGGTCTGAGTTTGTTAGAGGGTTGTTGGAAGAGTTGGATGTTGAAGTTGTTGAGAGGTTGATGGTTAGGGTTTTTGACGAAGATGCTGAGTATGTGATAGGGGATATAACCTAGGTTGAGATGAGGAGCGTTAGGAAAGATCATGAGTATGCTGGCGTGTTAAGTGATGGTAAGACGAGAGGGATATATGTTCTATACTTTGCGACTGCATACAAAGGTAGAGCGATAGTGTTTGGGCTGTTTCCAACATCAA
>JBCNVF010000088.1 GCA_039630355.1 Brevinematia bacterium | reverse complement strand
TTGCCTCGTAAAATAAAGGCAAAAGGAGGAATATATGAATCACAGAAAAACTATAAATCACTTCATCAAAAACTTTCTATTTGACCTTTCATCCAAGCTCAGGAAAAAGATAGCGGAAGTTGTCCTCTTATATTCTTCTACTTTCTAGGTAAGGCAGGTATGCTAGGGTTAGGAAGGGAAGATTTGAGAATTGCTAGGATGAGTTATGAACACGAGGTATTCAGAATACTTTTTCACAAAAAAATACCAAACTCTTAACCAAACTTCAGAAGCAAGCAATAGAGTCTAAAATTTAAACAAAGCATTGCTCTCTTCTTATCTTGCAGTCCCTGTCGGGACTGGGCGAATACTCTTCTTAAAAGCACCTAAGAGAGAAGTAGCGAAGTCATAACAGACGAAAAACCAGAGGAAGTAAGTAAGCAAAAAGCTTAGAGTTTTGTTTACCGATTCAGTGAAATTGGAATTTATTGAGGCCTAGAATGCAAATTTGAAAACTATCTCAAATTTTGTTAATATGATGTATCCAAAAAAGGAAGGCTTTATGGTTACGAGAGATGAGGTTATTGAGGTGCTAAAGCATGTTACTGATCCAGAGGTAGGAAGGGATATAGTTGAGATGGGGATGGTTAGGACCATAGAAGTTAAAGAGAACGAAATTGAATGTGAAATAATACTTACAACTCCCGCTTGTCCTGCAAAGAACAAAATAGAAAGTGACGTAAAGAATATCCTCAACCAAAAATTTGGAGAAAAATACAAAATCAATGTTATTGTTGGAAGTGATGTAAGGAAAGCTCCCGATAACCCTATTTACAGAGCAAGCGGAGCTAGAATCATTAACCTTGACAACATAGAAAAGATTAGAAACATTATTGCAGTCTACAGTTGTAAAGGAGGTGTTGGGAAAACTACCGTTGCAGTGAACCTATCTATTGCCTTGGCTAAATATGGTGCTAGAGTTGGACTACTGGATCTTGACCTACATGGCCCCAATGTTCCAACAATGCTAGGACTGATTGGACAACCTAAAGTCAAGGATCTAAAGATAATACCTCCAGAGATCTACGGTGTGAAAGTTTTTTCTCCAGGGTTACTCATAGATAGATCCTTTCCAATAATGTGGAGAGGGCCAATTCAGACTGTTGCAGTAAAACAATTATTTGAAGACATTCTATGGGGAGAGATTGATTATCTTGTCCTAGACCTACCACCCGGAACCGGAGATATACATATAACACTTTCTCAAAATATTCCTATATCTGGCATGGTTATGGTTTCCACACCCCAGCTATTGGCAATTATTGACACAATAAAAGGTGTGAACATGTTTGAGAAGATGGGAGTTCCTACAATAGGTATAATTCTGAATATGAGCTACTACTTATGTCCACACTGCAGTAGAAAGATCCATATATTCCCTAAAGTCAACATAGATGACTATTCTGAGGGTCAAAAAATAGATATACTTGGTGAACTGCCTTTGGACCCAAAAATAGCTGAACTAAGCGACAGAGGAATACCCATAGTGATTGAGGATGAAGAAAATTACATCTCAAAGTTATTTGCGGATATATCCTCAAAAGTTGCTTCCAATCTGAGCACAATCTCCATCAAGAAATCCTAAAAATTTGTACCGAGTTAGACGAAAAACCTAGCTGTATCTTGTTACTGAAAGAACAGTATATAAATAATTAAATCCCCAAGGAGGTAAGACAATGAAAAAACCCAACTTCTATCTAGTTATACATGGTCACTTCTACCAACCCCCAAGAGAAGATCCATTTACCGGGGAAATAGATCTTCAAGACTCTGCCCACCCTTGGCATAACTGGAACCAGAGAATAACCGAAGAATGCTACACTTCAAACGCATTCTCCAGAGTTTTAGATAACTTTGGAAGAATACAAGCAATAATAAACAACTACGAATACATCAGTTTTAACTTTGGCCCCACACTACTAAGCTATTTGGAAAAGTATCATAGGAAGACCTATGAGAAAATAATAGAAGCAGATTTTAAAAGTAGGGAAAGAAACAACAACCATGGCAATGCTATAGCCCAAGCGTATAACCACACTATTCTTCCTCTATCCTCAGACAAAGACAAGATAACCCAGATAGAATGGGCAATAAAAGACTTCAGAAAGAGGTTTGAGAGAGAGCCAGAAGGGATGTGGCTACCAGAAACTGCAGTTAATAATGTAGTGGTTCAGTTCTTGATACAATACGGAATAAAGTTTATAGTCCTATCACCAACTCAAGCCGAAAAAGTAAGACCAATAAATGGGAAAGAGTGGATAGACGTATCAAAAGGTAACATTGATTTTTCAGAACCTTATATTCTCAGAGAACCTAATGGAGACATAGCTGTTTTCTTTTTCAACGGTCCATTATCTCACGCGGTAAGTTTTAACCACCTTCTAAGAAGCTCCGAAGGCTTTAGAGACGCCATACTTTCTCACAGAAACCCAAATAAAGAAGTTTTCTTCCTATCAATTGCAACAGATGGTGAGGTATACGGACATCACGAACCTTTTGGAGATATGTGTCTCTCATCCCTGATATTCAGAAATCAGTTTGAGAAAGATTTCATTCTGACAAACTTTGCTAATGTTCTAGAAATAATAAAGCCCAGATACGAAGTAGTCATAAAGAAAGGGAACAATGGCCTAGGAACATCTTGGAGTTGTGTTCATGGGGTTGATAGATGGTATAGAGACTGCGGATGTACGACTGGATCACAGGTTGGGTGGAACCAGATGTGGAGAGAACCCCTAAGAAACGCCTTTGATAACCTAAGGGATGAGATTTACGCACTGGCTGAGGAAAAATTATCACATCTCATCAACAATGTATGGAAGGCAAGGAATGATTATATTGACCTAGTCTTCGCAAGATCCTCTTTACCCCCAAATGAGTGGAAGAACATAGCAAACAATTTTCTAAACAAGCATAAGAAGAGAGAATTATCCGACGAAGAGAAGATACTAACAATGAAATTTATGGAAGCCCTATACAGCGAGATGCTTATGTATACAAGTTGCGGTTGGTTCTTTGCTGATATCTCAGGAATAGAAACAGTGCAAGTTATGAAATATGCATCTTACATCTTCTTCTTACTTAGAGAATATCTAAGACCCGAAATTAAAGAGAGGTTTCTAGAGATTCTAAGTAGAGCAAAAAGCAACATAAGACAATTCAACGACGGTAGATGGATATTTGAAAATTGGATAGAAAAGTATAAGTTCACTCCTGAGCGAGTTTTGTCACAATACATACTTTACAAGTTTCTTATAAACGACGGGAAACTCCACTCAAAGGAAGATTACTATTACTATTCTATATTCGTTGAAAAACCTACAACTTATGACATTGACGGATTTAAAGTTTTCTCTGGAATCGCAGAAATGTTTAACAACATACTCCTTGAAAAGCAAAAGTTCATCTACTATATATTCGTTTCTTTCACCACAGGTGAGGTGCATATATACACCAGAGAGTATATGCATGAAGGAATAGAAAACTACATCAATAAGGTTCTAAAAGAACTGACATTTCCCAAAATTAAGAAATTCTTTGAGGACTGGTTTTCCGGAGGATATTCGCTCATTGACGTAAAATATGAGGTTAGAGAAAAAATACTCTACAAGATATTTGAAACTAAGTTCAAATCTCTTAGAGCTAAGTCCGACTTTGATGTTACAGAGTATCTTAAGGTTATAGAAAGTTATTCACTTCTAGGTGTAAAGCTACCGAAAGAAGAAAAAACTCTGATATCTTACCTACTCAAGGAATTTATTGATAAGGAAGCGGAGAGTATCAGTCAAGGTAAAAAAGTGGACATAATGTATCTCTCCAAAGTCATGAAAGTCTTAAGAGAAAACAACATAGAGATACCGATGACAAACTTAGAGAAAGCCCTGCACCACTATATAAACTCCGAACTTGATAAAGTTATGAGTAAAGCTTCTGAGGAAAAAATAGAGAGTTTAGCCTCACTTATGGATTTTATTATCAGAAATGGTGTAAACATAACCAATAGAAGAGAACTTGAGAACAAAGTATACGAATACTTACATTCTGATAGTTTTAAGCTTATATCAGAGCGTATGAGGAAAGAGGGGAAAACGAAAACGTTGTTTGAACTATTGGATCTATTTGAGAAGTTCAATATATCAACTATTGCCTTTAGGGCGAAAGAGGAAGAATAATTGTTACCTTACTGTTTCTACAATTCTTGTTTCCCTTATAAGAGTAACTTTTATTTGACCTGGGAAGGAGATCTCGTCATATATCTTTTTCGCTATTTCTTTAGCAATAACCTTTGCTTCTTCGTCAGAGACCTTTGCACTGTCAACGAATACTCTAAGTTCCCTACCTGCTTGAATTGCGTAAGCTTTCTCAACACTGGAAATAGAAAGTGCAATTTTCTCAAGATTCTCAAGTCTCTTCAGATAGTTCTCTATGTTTTCTTTTCTAGCACCTGGTCTTGCAGCGGAAATAGCATCGGCAGTTGCAATTAAGCTAGATTCAATAAAGAGAGGTTCAACCTCACCATGATGTGAGGCAATAGCGTTAACAATTCTATCCGAATAACCCCAGGATTTTGCTAAACTAGCTCCAACACTCGCATGCCCACCTTCTGCATCATTACACACCTTACCTATATCGTGCAGTAATCCAGCTCTTTTGACAACCGAAGAATCCATTTCCAACTCTTCAGCTATTCTAGCTGCAATAAGTGCTACCTCTATTGAGTGTTGCAAGATGTTCTGCGAATAACTGTATTTAAACTTCATCTTTCCAACATATTTATACTCTTCATTTGACATCGGTTGAATACCAAGCTGAAGATATGCCTCCTCACCTATCTTGTATAATTCATTTTCAAACTCGCTATTAACTCTTGCGAAAACTTCCTCTATCATTGTAGGATGTATTCTCCCATCGTCAACAAGCTTAATAAGGGTTCTTCTTGCTATCTCCCTCCTCACAGGATCAAAACAAGATAGGACCACTGCATTAGGAGTATCATCTATTATAACATCTACTCCCGTTATCGTCTCAAAAGCTCTTATATTCCTGCCTTCTCTTCCTATTATCCTGCCTTTCATCTCATCATTCGGCAAGTTTACGGTGGATACTACACTCTCATTTACAACATCCAATGCTATTCTCTGGATAGAATCAACTAAAATCTTCCTAGCTTTCTCAAGTGCAATCTGCCTATACTCGTTTTCAATTTTGTGAACTAAATCAATGGAAGCTAGCTCTACATCCTTCCTTATGCTCTCTATAAGCAAGTTTCTGGCATCTTCCTCACTCATATTGGCTACTCTTTCAAGATCTTCCTTTATCTTATTCCTCACTCGTTGTAGCTCTTCTTCTAGATCCCTAAGCTCCTTCTCCTTTATTGCTATTTCCTTCTCCTTTCTCTGTAAATAAGATTCTTTCCTCTCAAGAATCTCTTCCTTGCTAGCTAACCTCCTCTCCAGTATCTGCAAGTCTTTCCTTATATTTCTTAAATCTTTTTCAACATCTTCCCTATATTTGTTTATTTCTTCTTTAGCTGAAGAGAGAAACTTCGCCTTAAGATCTTCTGCTTCCTTGTAAGCAAGATTTATGAGGTTTTCTTTCTCATCAATTGCACTCTTTATTATCGCGTCTGCTTTCTCTTTAGCCTTAGTCAACCTCAATCTATCTAAAGTTATAAATATCCCTGCTGTAGAGAGAACACAAACTAAAGCTACTACTAGTAATTCCCATCCCATATCAATCTCCTATTTCTTGTATTTTAGAGCAAATAAACAGTCAGGAGGTCACTGCTCGCCAAAAAGATACAGTAATAACCCACTCTCTATCTTAGGATAAAAGTCAGTAGACTTCTGTGGCATAACTAATCCCGCTTCAGAAACCTTTATAACATCACTAATACTCACGGGGTTAAGAATAAATGCAAGATCCCTTACTCCCTTCTTCACAATAGATATAGCCTCTTTTTCATACCTAATGTAATCAACATAAGCTTTAGAAAGCACTTGTTGTTCCGAGAGTCCCAATATTTCCTTAAGCACAAGTTCAGTAAATATGGATACATCAAGAGAGGCAACCTCCTTACCTAAACTTTTTGCATACTTATCTATAATACTCTGCTTTATTTCATCCTTCAGAGTTATAAGGTATAATTTATTTGGATCATACATTGAAAAAACACCAAAACATACCATCTGTTTCTGCTTTCTTTCATTCATAACCAACCTAAGTTTATTTATAGCCATATCTGCAATCTGCTCAGAGTAATTTACAACAGCTACCTTGAAATATTCGCTAATTTTCTTCAAGAAGTTATCCTGTGAAAACGACTCAACTTTGACTAACCTGTGAGTTGGTAATATCACGAGATCTTTGGAATACATATTGAAAAAAGTTCCTATAACATAGGAATACGGATCACTTTCTGTGCCTCCTCTTTCCTTTGAATAGAGAAGCGTTGTTTCATATCTATGGTGTCCATCGGCTATGTATATTCTTGTATTGGATATTGCCTCAAGGATATACTCTTCAAGCTGTTTATTGGGTATCTTCCATACAGTATGTTTAACCCCATCATCATCAATAGCAGTCTTGGCAGTATAGTCAAACTCCATATCATATACCTTACTATTAACCTTGTTCTCCTTGTCTGCATATAGGAAGAACAGAGATTCCAGCTGTCCCTGAACTGCTTCCATCAGCTTCCTTCTATCTTCCTTAGGACCTCCAAATGTCCTCTCATGTCTAAATACACCACTTCCATAATCTTCAACCCTAAGCAGAGCTACCACCCCTCTCCTCTTGTAGTTTACACCACCCACACTGAACTTTTGCTCGTATATGAAGATTCCAGGATCGGGATCAGTTACTACCACATCCTTAAGCAACCAACTGAGAAGTCTCTTCCTTGCATTACTATACTTCTCATCCCCCTCTCCTTCAGGAAGAGTAAGATGAACTATGTTATAAATACTCTTTGAAGCGTAGACTTCCCTCTGCTCAGGAGTTATCACATCATAAGGAGGAGCAACAACTAAGTTCAGATCATTGACTACTTTGATGTTATATCCTGTTGATTTGAAAGGCTTAAGCAAAGGCATGTTTTTAAACTCCTACTTACCATCCCTAGCTTATGTTATACCTGTTTGCTATTGATTTTAAAGTATTGTTAACCTCCTTAGCAATATCAAGCAAAAAATCTTTCTTTCTTAACTTTATCTCATGAGTTACAGGTAGTCTACCCTCAGCTATATCCCTCAGTTCTTTCTTTATCCTGTGAACAGGACCAGCAATCTTATGAGAAAAGAACAACCCAAAAACTACTATTAGGATTATCTGCAGAACACTTAAAGCTAAAATAGGTTTCCAGTATAAGTCAAGTAAGTTGTAAGCTTTCTTCCCATATGTTCTGGTCTCATAGGATAACACACTGTTATAACTTCTGACACTTGCAACAATTAACTTTATCTTTGAAATACTCGCTGATAGCGAAGATACTACTGATTCATCAATCCCACTAGCTCTTAAATTCGCTACCAATAAATCCACTTCCTCTGTAAACTTCGGAACATTCGTCAGAAAATTATATGCATCCATAACAGTAATCTTAAAAGTATCAAAATCTTTCCTAAATCCCATTACAGTATTGATGTCCTTCTCGTCTGAGAGAATGGAAAGCACCTTATCTAAAGTCTCTGTAGCTACTTCAAATTCACATTCTTGTATACCTCTCTCAATATTTATCCTCCATATCCCCACTTCACTCTTTATCCTCTCACTATCCAGACCCCCAGTTCTTAAATTCCCCTTCTTGATAGCTTCGTTGATTACGTAGAATATACTCTCCTCAGAACCAAGTGAAATCTTACCTATAAGTTTTTTCCTAAGCTCTATAGCTTCCTTTATACTACCCTCAACTTTGTTTAACCCTCTAATATAAGCCTCTATATCAGATAAAATTCTGTTTTTCAGATTAGGCTCAATCGTAGTAATCCCATTTACTATGTTCCTTACCCTTACACTTTCAATTGATAGATCAGTGGTTTTGTAAAAATCTTTAACAAGCTCCTCAAATAACACACCTCTTGCAAACTTCTGACTATCAACATAAAGTATAAACCCTAAGGAAACTACAGCACTTATCAAAACAAGCACAACAAAGTTTAGGATAAATTTCGTCTGAAATGGTTTATCCACAAAATATCTAAACCTCTTTTTCTTCTTTGCCTGACCCATAATAACCTCCTTGCTTTTACACTTCTATTCTAAAATATATATCGTTATTATTCAACAAAAAATTCAATGTAGCAATAAATTCCAAATTTCCGTAAACTTTTCTTACTTACCTTTTAGTCTTCACCAGTCACAAAACTTCACCTTGCATCAAGCCATTAGGTGCTTATCAAGAGAACATTTACCTAGTTTTCCGACAGAGACTACGAGAAAAACAAAAAACTACACCTAATTGTTAAACTTTGAAGTTCATTGAATGTAGTTAAATTAAAATGAAATGAGGTAACATTTTTATTGATAATTACATCGTGCTGAAATTTGACAAAACTATCTCTAGAGAAATATCCCTTCAAGGAATATATCAACACTTACTAGGTGTTCCGAACGAAGATATCCTAAAGCTTATGTGGGTTGAGGAAGTTCTTGGAGAAGAACTAGAGTATAGAAACAAAAAATTCATACTCCAATATTCTAGGAAAATACTGGAGTTTTACTTCTCAAAATACAGAGAAATAGAGGGTATATTTACGAAATTCTACACCAAAAACCCTGAAACAATATCCTCCATAGACAAAGCAATACTTCTTCTAGGTATAACGATGCTATTGCTGGGTGATGTATCTCATAGAATAGTTATAGATGAAATTGTTAACCTCTCTAAAGCTTATAGTTCGGGGAATACAGTTTACAAAATGGTTAATAAATTTATGGACTCCGTAGCAAAAAACCAAAGTGTTTCCTAATCTTAGTTTTACTTTCCTTTTCTTGATAATTTGTAAAAACTAACTTAACCTACCTCTCAAACAAATTGCTCTCCATCTTTGTTTTTATCTAGAAAACGTGAAACCTATGTAGAGTTAGATAAATCTAATAAAACAACAAAGTTAGTATTGATAAAGGCAAATGGAATTGTTTATAAATATATTTACCAACTTAAGGCACTACTATGAACGCTCTTTTGAGGGTATGGGAGGAATTCGTAAATATAGCTACCATTGGAAATGAATTTGACAAATTAGTCTTGTCAAAAGTAAAACCACACTATAGAGGTGGGAAATTCTTCATCTTGGTTAAGGACGAATTCACTAAGATTTGGATAGAGAAGAACTACCTTGATAGGATCATTTCCACTTTTAAGTATTATGATGTTGAGGTTGAGTTAACTATTGAGAATGAGAAAGCAGAAAATGTTGACGAACAAAAAATTAGCTCTAATTTGAATCTTGAGTCTAAGGAAGAAAAAAGCACTAGAAGATTCTCAAGCAGTAGGGTTAAAAAGACGCTAGAGAAGGAGATAGAAAAAGTTGATGGCAACGTAATCGTAGTTGAAAAAGTCAAAAACGATGTTAGTACTCCTACATTATCAGTTATAAATCCCAAGTATACTTTTGATTCGTTTGTAGTAGGTCCAAGTAATGACCTTGCCTATCACTCAGCGCTAAATGTGAGTAGGTATCCCGGTAGGAATTACAATCCTCTTTTCATTTATGGAGTTGTCGGAATAGGCAAAACACATCTTTTACACGCTATAGCGAACGAGGTCCTTAAAGAAAGAAAACTTAAGAAAGTCTTGTATGTAACAAGCGAACAATTCGCAAGCGAATTTTTCAATTCTCTAAACTCAAGAAGTATCCACTCCTTTAGGTTAAAATATAGAGAAGCAGATATACTTCTGATAGATGATGTTCAGTTTTTCAAAGCTTCAATGAAACAAGTAATTGACGAACTCTTCCACACTTTCAATAAGTTAGCTCATGACAAAAAACAGATGGTATTCACAAGTGATAGGACTCCCAGAGAACTTGATGAGATAGGTGATAGAATGATCAGTAGATTTGAAGGAGGATTAGTCGTAGAGATAAAGAAACCTGAATTTGAAACCAGGTTGAAGATAGTTGATATGAAACTAAAAGCAGAAGGTATAGAAATAGATGAAAAGTTTAAGCACTTCATCGCCAATAGCATTCAGAGCAATGTCAGATCACTTGAGTCTGCTGTAAACAGAATATCTGCATTCATTAATTTTAAAAAGGGTAAGCTAAACATAGATGTACTGAAAACTCTATTGAAGGATCTGATGGAAACTGACCAAAGTGGGAAAGAGTTTGTTGAAATAGTCTATACTATTGATGACATTGTTAAGGCAGTAGCAAAGTATTACAACACCGACGAAAACAGCTTAGTTGACAATAACAAAAGAGAGGATCTAATTCTTGCAAGGCAGATAGCCATGTATTTAGCTAAAAAACTAACCAACTTGACATTCTCACAGATAGGTGAGAAATTCGGAAAGGTTCACAGCACTGCTATGAGAGCTTATGAAAGAGTTGAATCTCTGGTAAAGAGAGACCTAGTAGTAAAAGATCAGATCAAGGAGATAATTTCCATCCTTAGAAAGAAGAAAAGGATAATCTAAACCTGCTCAGAAATGTTTTAAAACCTCCATGTAACAACTTCACTAGAACTGATCGTAAAACAGCTTTTTGTAAAGTAATTACAGTACATGTTGCGGAGAGGGTGGGATTTGAACCCACGGTGGCACTTTTCAGTACCACGACGGTTTAGCAAACCGTTGCCTTAGACCTCTCGGCCACCTCTCCTAAGATTGGTAAAGTATAAACAAATCTATTTCTTTTCCTCAACTTTGTCCTGAAGAACTGATACTATAAAATCCTTGCCAATCTCTACTAGAGTTTCTTTTGATATTCTCGCTTTTATTATACCCCTGTCTTCATCTCTCGAGACAAATTCTGCTATTATCCCACCAGCTGTAACAAATCTGTCTCCCTCCTTCATCTCGCTTATCTGACGCATAAGTTTTTTCCTTCTCCTATTCTCAGGGAAAATGATCAAAAAGTAAAAGACTACAAACATTAAGATAAGGAGTATGAGAAATGACAAGCCTCCATCTTGCATAATCCACCTCTTTATTCAGAATTATAAACATACCTGCAACGAAGTCTAAAATTCACAATCAAGTATAGTTTTCTCTTTTTATTTCTCTTGCAGTTTCTGTCATAACTGGGTAAATATTCCTCTTAACGAGTATCTAAAAGGTTTGACGTAAAGCAAAGTTTTGTGACTAGTAATGCTCTTTAGAAACTAAAGAGTAAGTAAGCAAAAAGTTTAGAATCTCACCTAGTGGAAACTGGAATCTTTGACTCTAGTAGTCTTCAGTTGCTAGTTATCTCTAACATTTTCTATAATATTTCTGTAATTCTATACGAGGTACATTTTATGAAGCTTTCTGGTGCCAAAATACTTCTTGAATCTTTGAAAAAGGAAGGCGTATCAAAGATTTTCGGATACCCTGGTGGAGCCATACTACCCACATTTGACGAACTATACAGAGAGAGAGATATAAGTATCTATCTTGTCAGACATGAACAAAACGCAACATTTGCAGCAAACGGCTTTGCTAGAGTTAGCGGTAAACCTGGAACGGTGATTGTTACCAGTGGTCCAGGCGCCACTAATACAGTTACTGGGATTGCTAATGCATACATGGACTCTGTACCCATTGTTGTCATAACCGGACAGGTAGCTACCTCTCTTATAGGAAGTGATGCATTTCAGGAAGTTGATATTACAGGGATTACAAGACCAATAACCAAATGGAATAGGATTGTCAAAAGAGTTGAAGACCTTGCATGGACTGTTAAAGCTGCATACTACATTGCAAGTTCTGGAAGACCTGGTCCTGTTGTAATTGACTTCCCAAAAGACGTTCAAGTTATGGAAACAGAGTTTGAATACCCTGAGCATATAGAGATAAGGAGTTACAAACCGCAATATAAGGGACATCCTATTCAAATAAAGAAGGCGGTTGAGGTTATAAAGAAGGCAAAGAAGCCGGTAATATACTGTGGGGGAGGAGTTATTAACTCAAATGCCTCAAAAGAACTCGTTGAATTTGCTGAAAAACTAAATGCACCTGTTGCTACTACTCTTATGGCATTAGGAGCTATTGATTCGGAACATCCTCTCAACCTTGGTATGCTTGGGATGCACGGCAGTGTTGCTACAAACTATGCTGTGAGTCATTGTGACGTACTTATTGCAATCGGTGCTAGATTTGATGACAGAGTAACGGGAAAGGTTGAAACATTTGCCCCAAACTCGGTTAAGATTCATATTGACATAGACCCTTCTTCTATAAGCAAAAACATAGCTGTTGATGTCCCAATAGTTGGTGATGTTAAAGAAGTACTTAAAGAGCTCATTCCATTGGTTGATAAGTTAGATACAGAAGAATGGCTTAACCAGATAAGAGAATGGCAGAAATCGCACCCTCTTAGGTATAAGCAAAGTGAGACTTCTGTAAAACCTCAATATCTTATAGAAACAGTTTCTGACATGACAAGTGGCAAAGCTATAGTAGTCTCCGATGTTGGACAACATCTTATGTGGGTTGCTCAATATTACAAATTCAAGTATCCTAGAACATGGCTTTGTTCAGGTGGTCTTGGGTCTATGGGGTATGGATTTCCTGCAGCTATAGGAGCAAAAGTTGCTAGACCTGATATGAATGTAATTGCTTTCGTTGGAGATGGATCCTTCCAGATGAGTCTGCAGGATCTCGCCTCTGTGTCTGAATATGGGCTGGACGTTAAGGTTGTGATAGTGAATAACTTTTACCTTGGTATGGTTAGACAATGGCAGGAATTGTTTTACGGCAAGAGATACTCATCGGTATTCCTCGCTCCCTCTGAGGACAGGTATATACCTGACTTTGTAAAGCTCGCGGATGCATACAACATTAAAGGCATAAGGGTTGAAAAACCTAGTGAACTTAGGAATGCAGTTTCCACCATGCTTGAACACAAGGGACCGTTTATCCTAGATGTTTGGGTTGAGAAGGAAGAGAATGTTCTACCCATGGTTCCTGCTGGAAGAGGGCTTTTAGAGATGATAGAAGGTATGGCGTAGGTGAGGTCAAGTAGGTCGCTCCAGTATGGAGAGGAACTTCCGGATAATTGTGGTGTCTCTGCTGGCGAAGAGCCAGTTTTCCAAGGGATAGGCCACAGAAACTAGACCGCCGGGAAACCGGCAAGGGTGAAAGGGTGGGGTAAGAGCCCACCGGCTTAGCTGTGAAGTTAAGCGCTGGTCTTCCCCAGAGTTACAACTTTAAGCAGTGGCAGCAGGCTACACCACACCTATGCCACGGGTGAAAGGCAAAAACATCTACGCAAGTAGATGCTTAAGACAGATGACCTACTAAACAGAATCCGGGGTACCTCACTTACGCCAGATTATTGATTTTTCCAAATTTTTATATAAATTTAAGTTCTGGACTCTTAGAGTGCGAAAATTATAAAATTTAGGAGTAGGAGCATGAACAGAATGACTAAGGACTACTATGAAATTCTCGGAGTTCCTAGAAACGCCTCAAAAGAGGAAATAAAGAAAGCCTACAGAAGGCTTGCCTTAAAATACCATCCTGACAGAAACCCGGGAAACAAAGAGGCCGAGGAGAGATTCAAGGAGATAAATGAGGCTTACGAAGTCCTAAGTGATGACGAGAAAAGGAAGATATACGATCTCTACGGTGTTGAAGGATTGAAAGGAGCAACAGCCTACAGAAATGCTAGTGCAGGAGATACTGGATATAGATGGAGAGACTTTGGAGGATTTGGCACAGGCTTCGGCTTTGAGGATATATTTGAGGACATATTTGACTCTTTCTTTGGAACTACCACAAGAAGAACTTCCAGAACCACCAAAGAAGCCTCTCCGAAAAAAGGAGAAGATATCTACGTTGAGATGGAGGTATCCCTAGAAGATATATACTTCGGAACTACTAAGTCCGTTAGTCTGGACAAAAAGGAAGTGTGTCACTCTTGCAATGGACTAGGAACAAGAGGAGGAAGAAAACCCGATGTATGTCCGACCTGCAGAGGTAGTGGAACAGTAACTATGCGAGAGGGCTTTTTCTCTCTTACCACAACCTGTCCAACTTGTAAGGGAGCAGGAACTACAATTAAGGACTATTGCCCAGTTTGCGGTGGCAGTGGAATAGTAAATAAGAAGAAGACAATTGAGTTTAAGGTTCCTAAAGGAATAGAAGATGGCATGATGGTAAGAGTGCGAGGTGAAGGTAACGCGGGTAGAAATGGTGGAAGTCCGGGAGACCTGTATGTAGTGATAAAGCAAAAACCTCACTACTTCTATAAAAGAGAAGGGCTTGATCTTAAGTGCGAAATAACCATTCCATTTACTAAAGCTGTGCTAGGAGGAGAAGTTGATATACCTTCCCTTGACGCTAAGTCCATAAAGTTAAGAATACCTGAGGGAACCCAACCTAACGATGTTTTGAGAATAAGAGGAGCTGGACTTGAGGACGACAAAGGAAGAAGAGGTGATATATACTGCAAAGTAAATGTAAAACTTCCAAGAGTGCTTAACACTAGGCAAAGATTTCTCATAGAACAACTTGCTAAGGAACTCGGAGAGTAATACAAAATTCTAATTCTAACTTTCTATCCTAAGTAAGCCCTCTTAACTTCTTCAGAAGAGCTAAGTAATTCCTTTGATCCGCTTAGCACAATTCTGCCAGTTTCAATCACATACCCTCTATCTGCTACCTCCATTGCTTTGTTTGCATTTTGTTCTATCAATAAGATTGACATCTCTCTCTTCAGTTCCGAAATTACCTTAAATATAGCATTTATTACCTTAACTCCTAGTCCCATTGAAGGCTCATCCAGCATCATAAGCTTAGGTCTAGACATCAAAGCTCTCCCTATTGCTAGCATTTGTTGCTCACCACCGCTCAGAGTTCCAGCCTTCTGTGTTCTCCGTTCATACAATATTGGAAAAAGCGAAAATACATTCTCTAGCGTTGCCATTTTTAGCTTTTTATCACTTATTAAGAAAGCTCCCATTTCCAGATTCTCAAGCACCGTAAGCTTCGGAAACACTTTTCTTCCTTCCGGCACCTGAACTAATCCCATTCTAACCCTATTATGAGGTGGGAGGTTGGTTATATCTATTCCAGAGAATATTATCTTACCTTTTCTTACAGGAACTAATCCTGCAAGAGTGTTAACTAGAGTAGTTTTTCCAGCACCGTTTGCACCAAGAATACACACTATTTCACCATAGTCTACATCTATTGACACTTCCTTTAGCACTTCAATCTTACCATAACCAGAAACCACTCTTTCCACTTTCAACAAACCCATACTTTTAGCAATTATAAATAAATACTTACCCCGGATTCATTGTTCAGGATCCTGAAGTTTAGTTAAGAGTTTGGTACTTTTTTGTGAAAAAGTATTCTGAATACCTCTTGTTCATAACTCATCCAAGCAATTCTCAAATCTTCCCTTCCTAACCCTAGCATACCTGCCTTACCTAGAAGGTAGAAGAATATAAGAGGACAACTTCCGCTATCTTTTTCCTGAGCTTGGATGAAAGGTCAAATAGAAAGTTTTTGATGAAGTGATTTATAGTTTTTCTGTGATTCATATATTCCTCCTTTTGCCTTTATTTTACGAGGCAA
>JBCNVF010000087.1 GCA_039630355.1 Brevinematia bacterium | reverse complement strand
TGAGGATGCTGGGTGGGTTGCGTCAGCAACTATTATGTCAAACTTACCTTTGTATGACTTTAAGAAGTTCCTGCCATCGTCCTCTACAAACTTCCATATAGGTTTACTGAAGATGTTGTAATTATAATTGCTGTATAGATGTATAGCATCTATCACGTCTGGACATATGTCTACAACTTTGACACTTTGGGTAGTTATATGGTGTAGCACACTGCTTAGTGTTATTCCACCGCCAAGGGCATTTACCATTACATCCGAGAAGCTTCTCTTTATGAGAAAGGGAGTATTACCTAGCATCTTAAAGGCAATGAGAGAACTGAAGTCGTTTGGAACTTCGTCAATGCTGTTTATTTTTAGGATTCTGGTTTCATTGACATCAAACACTGTAACAGTTCCATACATTCCTTCTTTGTAGAATCTCAACTCACCTTTGATGTTCCAGAAGCCGTTGTAATATTTGGTAAAGGTTATTTCTTTTGGCACTAGGATCAAGCTTAAGCAGATGACAAGACCAGTTGTTGCTAGTGTTGCTAACACTTTTTTGCGTTTTAGTTCAAGCATTACTGCAAAACCTGAAACTAGGTAAAGTAGGGAGATTAATAGAAAGCTTGTGCTAAAGCCCATAAAGGGTATCATAAGGTAAGTGACTGTAAGTACTCCAAGAATACTACCAAGAGTATTGATTGTAAGAATTGTTCCTGAGATACTTTGGGACTCTACTGTATCTTTAGAAGAGCTTCTCAACAAGCTAAAGAGGGAAGGTATAACTATACCAGATGATAGGGACACTATACCCGAGGTTAGAAAAACTACTGTATACCTTGTGAAGAGTAATGCCAGAGTTTCAGAGAATTTTGTATCTCCAAAAATTCCAAATATTATGTTGCCTAGGAGGTTGTAGATTGCTCCTGTTATGGTGTATGAGGAGTTTAGGATAAATATTGCAAGTATTGTATATATTCCTGTGAAGAAGGAGGTGAGGATAAGTAGGTAGATTTCATTTTTTAGCAATCTGATCAGTGGTTTGTAGAGCAAAGAGCCTAAAGCTATGCCTAGGATCACGACGGAGAGAATTATTGAAAATGAGAATGTGTTGTTAGCGACAAAATAGACCAAGAGTCTATACCATAGTATTTCTAGAGCCATTCCGCAAAAGCCAAATATAAAGGCTACGCTTCCGAAGTTTAGACTTATGTTGGTGAGTTTTAAGTTAGCTTTAGTTATCTCAAATTTGGGGGAAATGTGTTTTGTTATTAGTAATGATCCTGCTAGGACAAGTAAGTTTAAAAAGAATGCGATCAGGAATGTTATGGGTAGGCCAAGTAGGTTTATGAAAAGGATTGAAGTAAGTAGTGCTCCTGCACTTGCTCCTAAGGCGTTTATACCGTAGACTTTGTCTATCAATTCTTGGCTTTCTGTCCTTTTTAGAAACTCAACTACCACCGGGATAGTAACTCCCATAGCGGTTGTTGGAATGATTAGTATCAGTGCAGAGAGAAAGAGTTTTACTGCCAGATGATTACCAAGAATGGTGTAGATTGTGTCAATGTAGTTGAATGTTAGGAATACTACTATTGCATACACGCCTATGAGCAGTTCCAGATATCCATAGAATGTTAGGTGGTTTTTAGGTTTCAGGTTTCTTGCTAGAAAGTATCCTAAAGCTAGTCCTAGCATGTATGTTCCTACCACAACTACCGTTGAGTGTATAAAAAGGCCAAATGAGATATTGAATAGTCTTGTGAATAATACCTGATACATCAGTGATGAAAATCCCGAGATAAAAGTTAGGGCTAGAACGTTTCTTTTCATGCAGAGTATTATACTATACTATCTTTCTAAGTTTCACTGAATTTTAAATGGGAATTACAAGGAGTTTGAGTTAGTTAGAAAGGGTTATGTTTGTAATATTGCTTAGAGGGCTGAAAGTTTTCTTTGAGGAGGAGAAAGCCGAAACTGCGATGTAGTAGGGTATATTGGTTGTTATAGGGGTTCCGTCAGGTAATGAGGTAATGGTGTAGTGGTAATCTCTGGTTATTGGGGATATTGGTGCTATGACGGTAGGGAGGTTACTTGTGGAGCTTAGTAGGTATGGTTTATCAAAGTGATTAGTTGAGTTTCTGTTTTTGTATAGATCGTTTGAGTTTGTAGATATAAAGACTACATATCCGGAGAAATAGCTTTCACTGTTGTTGCCCCACCATTGAGCTTTTATGGTATTACTTTCTGTTTGTGTTAACTCAAGCCCGAGTGGTGGAGTCAATGGAAAGCCTATTTGCAGAGCGCCTATTACACAGCTTGTTACGAAGAAGTTTGATAAAGCAAGTATTATTACCAAGGCTACAAATAGGATTGAGAATTTATCCACGCTAGAACTGTATTTGAGAGATGGTATTTTTTTCAAGTTTCTGCTGAGACTTTCAATGAGTTCCAGAAATTTAGTAGTATGGTTTTTGTTTTTCTTGCGCTTTCGGGACATAGAGTTCTCTCAAAAAGAGGAGTTTGTGGTGCAGAGTTACAAACTGGTGAACGATGTCTGAACTGAAAACTGAATGAGCAGGAGAGGTTGGAATTTTGTCTGCTTACCCAGTAGATCAGACTTTGAGAGTTTTCTTACTTGACTTATTTTTTATTTTGAGAAGTTAAGAGTTTTTAGGTGGAATCTTATTGGCTTTCTCTTATGTTTTAGATTTTGTGTGGGGTTGCGTTTTCTTGTTACACATCAAAATAGAGTATGAATTCGTATGGGTGGGGTCTTTGTGCTACTGCTTTTACTTCTGCGTTATATTTGTATTCTATCCAAGTTTCAATGACATCTTTTGTGAAGACATCCCCTTGTAGGAGAAATTCGTGGTCCTCTTCAAGCGATTTTAGAGCATCTTCAAGGGAGGATGCATATTGAGGTATCTTAGCTTTTTCTTCTGGTGGTAGGTCGTAGATGTTTTTATCAATTGGTTCTCCGGGGTCAATTCTGTTTCTGATGCCGTCAATGCCGGCCATAAGCATAGCTGAGAAGGCGAGATAGGGGTTAGCGGTTGCATCTGGGGGTCTGTATTCAATTCTTTTTGACTTTGGGGAAGTTGAGTAGACAGGGATTCTAACAGCTGCACTTCTGTTTCTTGCAGAGTATGCTAGGTTTATTGGTGCTTCAAATCCTGGGACAAGTCTCTTGTATGAGTTTGTGGATGGGTTTGTAAATGCTGCAATTGCCTTTGCGTGTTTTAGGAGTCCGCCGATATACCAGAGTGCTTCTTGTGATAGGCCTGCGTATTTATCGCCAGCAAAGAGGTTTTTACCATCCTTCCATATGCTCTGATGCGTGTGCATGCCAGTTCCATTGTCTCCAAATATTGGTTTTGGCATAAATGTGACGGTTTTACCTCTTCTCCATGCAACGTTCTTTATTGCATATTTGACCTTGAGCAAGTTGTCTGCACTTTTTGTCAAGGTATCAAACTTAAAGTCAATTTCGCATTGTCCAGCAGTAGCAACTTCGTGGTGATGCGTTTCTACACTTATGTTCATGTAGCCTTCAATTACGCTTACCATTTCACTTCTTATATCTTGCAGAGAGTCATGGGGAGGGACTGGAAAGTATCCTTCCTTGTGTCTTATTTTATATCCCCTGTTGAAGGTGCCGTCAATATTTCTTTCTGTACCACTGTTCCATATTGCTTCGTCCGAGTCAATGAAGTAGTATCCACTGTGGGAGTTTTGATCAAAGTATGCTTTGTCAAATATGAAAAATTCAAGCTCAGGTCCAAAGTATGCCTGGTCTCCAATGCCAGTTGATTTCAAGAAAGCTTCGGCTTTTTTAGCTATGTGTCGGGGATCTCTTGTGTAATCTTTGCCGGTTATGGGATCTTTGATATCGCATATAAATACTAAGGTTTTATGTTGCATAAATGGGTCTAGGAATGCAGTAGTCGGATCTGGGGTGAGAATCATATCACTTTCGTTGATACTCTGCCATCCCCTTATAGAAGAACCGTCAAATCCTAACCCACGGTCAAATATTTCTTCGTCAACAGCACTAGCGGGTACTGAAAAATGTTGCCATAAACCCGGAAAATCCATAAACCTAAGGTCAACTATCTCAACATTTTGTTCCTTGATAAACTTCAAAGCTTCGGTTTTATCTTTAAACATGTTTTTTCCTCCACAAAACAAAAGAAGATTTTGTATGATCTGTTTTGATGGAGTAAAGTAAGTAAACGAACCAATAAATTCCAAATTCTATACAGTTTTTCTTTTTACTATTCTCGCAGTCCTGTCGGGACTGAGTAAATACCTTTCTTGATAAGCCCTCAGGAATTTTTGCTGGAGTGAAATTTTGCAATTGATGGGTGCTATTAAAACCAAGGTAAGTAAGCAAAAAGTTAAATCTTATCTGCTCACCTGATGAAAATTGGAATTATCAAATTCTAAATTTTTGTTGAAAGATTGAAAATTGATCTTACAGATCGTATATATAATGGAGGGTACTTATGAGAAGGTTAACTTTTTTGATAATTTTGGTTTCTTTAGGGATAGTGGTTTATGCTTCAGAATCTAGGCTAGTTGGAATGGGTGGAAGTTACATCTTAATAGATGATCCTTTCAACATTGTCTACCTACCCGGATATGTCAACAAGGAGTATAACTATCTCATTATAGAACCACGACAGGGCTCTTTAGGAATATTTGACAATACCTACGGTATCCTAAAGTATTCAATCAACACGCCTCTTGAAAAACTAAACATAGGTGCGATAATCAACTTTCCTTACCGTGAACTAGGCTTTATAACTGAGATATCAACAGGAATACCAGCTGGTTTTTTAGTTACTGGCACCACAGGACTACAACCTTTTACGATAACTGATCACAGAAGAGATAAGGCTGATCTGCTATGTGGTTTGAGCGGTATTTTGATGTTAAGATTCCTAAAGCCCTACGTAGGGCTAGGATATGCTAGTGATCATTACGTTTCAACCACAAGTACTTATCAAAACGAATCAGTGACTACAACTGTAACTAACATTCAATCAATCTCTCAAATTAAGTTAATAGCAGGTAGTGTAGTAGACCTGAACTTTGTTTCCGTGGATGCTAGTGTAAAACTCTATCTACCGTCTGCTAGAAATTCAACGGAATCATTCAATACTACTATTCAAAACTATGTGAATTCAAGGGTTCACAAGACTGAGGGAGCTTTTGGTTTTGAAATAAGTGCACAGCCTATGATGAAACTTGGAGATAAAAGTTATGCTCTCGGGATGTTTGGTTATTTCAATTATGGTTTACCTTCTGCCCAGACAACTAGAATTGATGCGAATGGAGATGGAACACTGGAAGAGGATACCAAGATTCAAAACAACTACCAAACGGTGGAAATTGTTGCTGGAGGGTCCTACAATACTTACATAGGTAGTGTCCTAGTCTCAGCTGGAGCGATGTTGCTAAATCGTGGTTATTATAGAACTATCAAAGCTGAAGGGACAGTGATCAATGTGGTAGGTATAGTTACCAATGTTTTGACCAATACTAATGAACAAGTTTCTCAAACTTCTTATGTGTATGTGCCTGCATTTGTGGCATTTGAACTACCATTGGCTGATTGGTTTTTGATAAGAAGTGGTGTAATGAAGGATGTATATCAAGTTAGTTCGTCAGTCACTGATGGAAGAAAATTCAATAGCTCTACTCAGACTTCTGATAGCTCATCACCAATTACTTCACTTTCGGTAGGTTTTACTCTGAAGCCTATGAAGGATCTATCACTTGATTGGGTTGTGAGCTATACATTTGTAAGTAATGTGATTGTAAATGGTAGCTTACCTTGGATAATAAGTGGAAACAACAGATTTGACAATCTTACCTCACAGTTTAGTGTAGAGTATAGGATGTAACTCTTAATATAGTAAACAATCCCCCTTCTTTGCTTTGAAGGGGGACTGAAACTACCAAAGTCTTACTAGAGTGTATAAGGTTATCTTTTCTTCTGGGGTGGGGTATCCTTCGGTATATTCGTTTCCTATTATATTTCTCTTCCATTCAGCTCCTATCTCAAGCCAATCTAGAGGTTTATTCCATACTGCTACAGAGAGTGTCATAAGATTGTCAAGTGATCTGTTGCCTACTATATTAAACGAAGAGTCATATTCATACTCAAACCTGTTCCACTGGTAGTTTATATATATTCTTCCTCCTAAGGTTGACTGATCATATGCAAGATCAACATAGAGAGAGTTGAGAGGACGATAGTTTAGAAATACTACTCTATTCCACTTCACATTGTCACTTGCGTTGCCATTTATGGATTCGTTATAAGTATAGCTTATCAACGAGGTTATTGAGTTACCATAGCTTATTTTTGACAGAAGGTTAATACCTCTGTTGAAGACTTTACCTATGTTCTCAGTGGAGAAAGTTGTGTTATTCCAGGCAATGAGGTTAGTTGTGTCCGAGTAGTAGGTTACAGCAGAGAAATAAAGCTTACATTTTTTGAGTTTATAGTCTATAAAAATACCAAAGTCTAGGCCATTCATATACTCTGTTTGTAAGTTTGTGAGAGCAGATGAACCGAAACCGTATGCTACTGGACCATATAGGTCGTCAAAGTAGGGTAGTCTGTATGATCTCCAAGCACTGCTTCTTATTCCGAAAAGCTCAGTTGGTGTGATGAGTATTCCGAGTCTTGGGGAAAACTCAATGTTGTTAAACTCTACATAGTCCACTCTACCGGAAAGTGTAAATCTAAGAAGTTCTGATAACGCATAATCTCCTTCTAGATATAATCCTAGGATTCTACTTGATGCGTTTGTTTTAGTTTCGTTTGTGTTAGTGACTATAAACACCACTAGATTCGTATTTACTACACTATAGAGGTTGTGAGAATAGCTGACCGTTCCTCCGAGAAATATAGCATTTAGAGGATCAACGAAAAACCTTGTCTTTGCCTCAATTTCCACAAAAGCCTTTCCACCATATATCTCTGAACCTATTGAGGTGCCGTAGAATGAGATTCTGGGGACTTCAACTCTCCTATTTCTTAGATGTTCAGTGTAGAAAACCTTCAGTCCTATTTTACTGTCTCCGTGCTCGTAGTCCAGTTTGATGTAGGGAAGTAAAAACCTAATTTCAGATACAGCTTTTTCGTAGTTTAAAGGATTATGAGCAAGAACGGAGTTTGGTTCTTGAACCCTTGGATAGGTTGATAGAAACCCTATGTCCATATTGAATCCAGATATAGATCTTAGATACCTTAGTAGAAAGGAATATTTGGTATAGCCTGCACCTTCTCTTATGTAATTTGTTGGTTCAAGGGTGGAGTAGTTTGTATATAGAGTTGATACATTGAAGTGGTATAGGTTAGAGTTTACACCATAACTTGCTCCCAGATACAGTTTGCCGACTATGTTTGTTAGGACTAAATCTGCTGAGATAAAGTACTTTCTCGGTAAACCAGTTCCTACAATAGCTCTCAGTCTAGGTTCCTCTTCGTCTACTAGGTTGAAGTTAACAACCCCTCCGTAGTTACCACTGCCATATCTTGATGAAGTAGGGCCATAGAGTATCTCAACAGAGTTGAAGAATAGAGGATCTAACAAGCTTGCATCGTATGAAGAATTTACTACTGTGGAGATATCAAGGTCGTTTATAGCGATATTCACTTTATCACCTCTCGGAGTGAAAAGAACTGTAAGTGAACCTTCGGAACCATAGTAATTCGGAGTTAAGATGTCGGGTATGCTTTGAAGGTAATCTGATATGTCCATTGACAAACCCTTTTTGGGGTATTTTCGCACGTCAAAGGTTGTGAGTGGAAGTTTTTTATCACAAAGGGTTCCAACTACTACCTTCTCAAATGCGGGTATATTCAACCACTTTGAGGTAGCGTTGGTATAGTTGTATGCACTGTTGGTATTTGTAGCACCACTAATGTTGATTTCCTCCTTCTGCATAGAGAAGGAAGAAAAATCAAAAGCTAGCATAAGTGATGCTATAGCTAGGATAAAGATTAATCTTTCCATACATACCTCCTATTAAGACATGATTTTGTCCATTTCTAGAGTAAGAAACTCTGAGTTAGACAAGATCTGAATTTTCTTATTACAGATCTGGGAGTAGAAGTGTTCATTGTGAGAAACAAAGATAACAATTTTACCCTCAGAGACTATCTCATTGATAGCATTTATTACAAGCTTTTGGTTGTAAATATCCAGAAATGCATCAGGTTCGTCAAGAAGGATTACTTCACTACCTTGAATAAAGGTTCTGCAGAGTAGTGCTAATTTTTTCTGTCCTTCACTTAGAGTGTTTATCGGTCTTAGCAATAATTCTTCAATTTCTAAAAGGTTTACGAATCTTTTTATTCTTCTCTGGCTAGAGAGTGATGAGAAGTTTTCAAGTAGAGCGATTTCTAGAAATTCTGATACTTTTATTGGTGGTGAGTAATTAGGAGATTGTTGTGCTAGTGAAACTAATTTCTTTCTTTTTGTGTAGCTTACCGAAGATACATCGTGTCCGTCAATCAGTATTTTCCCAGTAACTGGTTTGATGATTCCTGCGATACTTTTTAGAATGGTAGTTTTCCCTATACCATTTCTTCCTTCTAACAATATGGAATCTCCGGTAGTAGCTGTGAACGAGAGATTTGAGATGATGTTTGAAGATTTATCATAGGATAGGGAGATATTTTGAACAATTAGCCAAGCCATCCTCCTCTGCCTCCTTGAGAGGAGGATAAAGCCCTAGGACCCAGAAAAAGTCAGGCTATTGTCAAGATTAGTTTTATGTTCTTCCAAGGTCTATTCCCAGCGCCCGGGGAAGAGATGCTTTTTCTGGGTAAAGCAGGTCTTCCGGCTTGTGGATCATCCTACTTGCCAGCCTTCCCATCCTACCAGCTTTCACCAAGTAGGACAGTGGCGTAGTGGCTTTCGTCCCCACTTACGGCTGCGGGCGCAGCGGGGGATTTTCACCCCTCTTCCCTTTTAACCCTGCTTTAGGGACTTTACCCTCTCAACAGAAATTATAGCCAAAGTTCTTTTTTTATTTCAACTTGAACAACTTTAGCTCAATAAATTCCAATTTCTGCTAAATAATAAGCAGGATTCTAGACTTTGCTTACTTACTTCCTTTAGTTCCAGATAGTGTTCATCAGTTATAAAACTTGATCTCACACCAAGCATCTCAGATGTTTACTAGGAAGAGAACCCACCAATCCCCAAAGGAAACTGCAAGAGAAAGAAGGAGAAACTATACTCAGTTATGGGTTTAGACTTTAAGATAGGACTAAATTTAAGAATTATTTGAAGCTTCCGATATTGCTTAGGGGGATGGTATGGCAATACTCTCAAGTTTTCACAATCTGGAAGTTGGTAGGAAAAGTCTTTTAGCTCACTCTGATGCTTTGAAGACTACGGGTCATAATATTTCAAATCTTAACAATCCTGAGTATTCTAGACAGATAATACATCTTAAAGCTTTTCACCCAATCTATGATCCATCTTGGAATAGAGAGACATCACCGGGACAGATAGGAACAGGGGTTGTGGTAGAGGATATAGTAAGAGCTAGAGATCAATTTCTTGATGATAGGATAATTTTTGAGAAAGGAGGGTTAGGTTTTTGGGAAGCGAGAAGAAAGATTCTTTACCAACTGCAACTTATTTATAACGAACCTGAGGGGCCAAATATTAGAACTGCGCTGGACGAATACTGGGAAGCACTTCAGAAAGTGGCAATGGATCCAACTGAGATTTCTTCTAGGGTTGTTTTGGTTGAGAAAGCTAAAGCTCTAGCGAGTCAGATAAGGCATGAGTATAACTCCATAGTGAAACTGAGGGAACAGGCTAATGAACTTATAAAACAAAAGATAAGTGAGATTAACGGTTATATCAAGGAGATAGCGCATCTTAACAATCAGATTCAGAAACTTGAGGCACTGGGAGATAACCCAAACGACCTTTATGACAGGAGAGATGCTCTTGTGGAAAAACTTTCAAAAGTTATGAACATATCGGTTGGAAGAAGCGATAAGGATGAGTTTATGATTACTGTTGGTAGCGAAATTTTGGTTCAAGGTGAAGGATACCATGAGATTATTGGGGTTCCAAACCCTGGTAATAAGGGGTATGTTGATTTGTATATAGGTTCAACCGAAAGAAAGTTATCTCTCTCTGATGGTGAACTCTTTGGTCTTGTTTATGCTAGGGATGTGGACCTTGTTGCTGATATGAAGAGACTTAACTCTTTTACCATCAACCTCATAGAGTCTGTTAACGAGATCCATAGGGATGGATTTGGGTTGGATGGAACCACAGGTCTTGACTTCTGGGTAAAAAGGACTGTTACTCCTGATCTAAGAGGAAACTATGACTCAAATGAAGATGGAATATTTGACAAGACTGCTATTTTCAAGATAAGTGGTATCAACAGGCTTAAGGAGGAAGATTTTGTAAACTCTTCAGGGGTTATAAGTTTTGGACCTAACTATCCCGGAGGACCCGATATAACAGTTTCTTACAACGAGAACGATACCGTAAAGAGTGTGATTGAGAAAATCAACAACTCAGGAGCACATGTTGTTGCTTATTTGAATCACAGAGGAGAGCTTACACTTAAAGCTAAACTCTCTGAAAGCGCTGAATATCCTGATTTCACCATAAGGTATCTTAGAGACAGTGGAAACTTCCTGGTAGGTTTTGCAGGAATACTACACGGAAGTGGGGAAGTCAACGCATATAACTGGAACAATATAGACCAAACTTTACAGCTTAGGGGAAACATAAATTACTACTCCGTTGCTCCTCTTGATGAGCCTGCTTTGTGAGAACAGTGATGAAGTAATTGCAAAGGACCCAAGGCTAATCGCAGCTGCTGGCGGTAAGGATCTAGATGGTGATAATATTCCTGAGACAACTAACGGAATTGGCGATAACTCAAACATACTCCTTATAGCAAAGCTTAGGGATAAAAAGGTTATGCTTGAGAGGGACTCTACTTTTCTTGAATATCTTAAGTTTATCGTCGGCGATGTTGGCACCAGAGGCGATGTTTCAGAAGTTGCTCTTAAGAAACAAGAGCTTGTTATTCAAAATCTTGAGAAGCTTAGGGAAGCAGTATCTGGAGTAAATCTTGATGAGGAAATAACAAAGCTTATTTCTTACCAAAGAGCTTACGAGGCAGGAGCTAGGTTTATCACTTACATTGACTCAATGTTGGATACCATCATAAACAGAATGGGGACAACAAGATAACATAGAAAAGTTAGAGTAGATATTTGATAACCAGAAAACCTCCTATCAGCAGCAATACAAATGCTAGGGTTAACCAATCAAAGTATTTGTCTATGAATATTTTTGCTTTTTCTCCGAAGAACAGCATAATTGTAGCTACCAAAAAGAATCTTGCCCCTCTGCTTAGAATTGATGCTAAAATGAACAAAGGAAGGTTAAAGTAGAGCGAACCTGATGCTATCGTAAAGACCTTGTAGGGAATTGGAGTAAACCCTGCTATCATCACGGCAGCAAAACCATATATACCGAAAAGCTCCTTGACTTTGTTGTAAGCATCCCAATAGTTGTAGAAGTTGAGAATAGCCTTTCCAACGGTTTCAAATAGGAAAACTCCTATCAGATATCCAAATATTCCACCTATTACTGAAAAAACTGTTGTGAAGAAAGCGAATTTTAGGCTTTCCTTGTGTCTAGAGAGACAGAAGGCTATGAGAAGTGGATCAGGCGGAATTGGAAAGAAGGAAGATTCCGCAAAAGAGATAGAATACAATGCTGTTTTTCCCCCAGGTTTATCTGCCCAACTTAAAACCCAGTCATAAAGAGATTTCAGAGGGTTTTTCATAGACTCTCTCCTTGATCTTTCAGGACTCTTTTTTAATCCTGCGGTTTCGTAAAACTTTTAAGGTAGTGATCTTCATATCACTTTTCAACGCTTACTTTGTTCATAAAAAGGGTTAGAGTAATAACTCTGCTATCTGCACTGCGTTTAGTGCAGCTCCTTTTCTAAGGTTATCAGCAACTATCCACATAACAAGCCCATTTTCTGTGGAAATGTCTTCTCTTATCCTTCCCACATACACGTCATCTGTATCGTGGCCTTGTATAAGCGGTGTTGGGTATAGATCATTGAATGGGTCATCCATTAGTTTCACACCCTTAGCCTTGCTTAGTAACTCCCTTGCCTTTTCTGGAGTAACTTTACTTTCTGTCTCAATCCACACAGATTCGCTGTGTCCTTTTACAACAGGAACCCTTACTGTAGTTGATGATACTCTTATATCTGGATCGTGTAGCATCTTTCTAGTCTCATTGACCATTTTCATCTCTTCTTTTGTATATAGGTTATCCAGGACGACGTCTATTCTAGGTATGACATTCATAAGTATTGGGTATGGGAACTTCTTCGGTTTGTAGTTAAGTATTCCATCTCTACCAGATTGATGATACACCTTTACTTCTTCTTCAAGCTCACTAATCGCAGTTCCGCCTGCTCCAGAAACAGACTGGTATGTTGAGACAATAATTCTCTTTATCCTAGAGTAATCATATATCGGCTTTAGTGCTACTAACATCTGGATAGTTGAACAGTTGGGATTGGATATAATTCCTTTGTGCCATTTTACATCTTCAGGGTTAACTTCCGGTATAACCAGAGGGACATCATTTTCCATCCTGAATGCACTTGAGTTGTCTATCACTATTGTGCCATCTTTCGCAGCTATCGGTGAGAATTCTTTAGAAACGCTTGCCCCGGCGGAAAATAAGGCTATTTCTATTCTATATCTTCTAAAAACATCTTCCTTTAGTTCCATAACTTCTACTTCTGAACCTCTGAATTTTAGCTTCTTGCCCCTGCTTCTTTCTGAAGCAAAAAGGTAAAGTTCTTTCACTGGGAAATTTCTCTGTTCAAGTATCTTTACCATCTCCTGTCCTACAGCACCAGTAGCACCTACGACTGCAACTATTTTTCCCCCCATCTCCGACTCCCAAAATTTTTGATGTATTTTCAATGAAAGGTTAACGTTATTTCAAAAATCCATTTCTCCAAATTAGTAATTTCCTTCTTTCTTTAATTCATCAATGATTTTCCTTAAGTATTGGATTTCTTCATCTTTTAACTCTTTTTTTGTTTCTTTGCAGTATTTTATGAACATCTCTTCAGGTTTGTAGACTGCGTCTTTCAACTTTTCTAAGTTTGCCGATTCCTGTTGAATTGAAGGTGTTACCAAAACTGAGGTTTTTATCTCTTCTTTCACCTTTCTTAACAAAGAGTGCCTCTGAACCTGATACCTTATAACAATTTTTAGAAACTTGTTGTTGTATTTATCTTTGTTTTCTAAGATATTTTCCAATTCACCCTCATCTTTCACTTCTATTTGTTCAAATTCTCTCTCTTGAGTGATGGGTATGAATTCTACACTGGTGTTTTTATTGGCTGTAACTACTACTACTCCTTTCTCTTGCCCTCTCTCTCCAAAGTCTATTTGTAGTATACTACCTGAGTAACATACTCTATCTTTTATTATCTCTTGGTGCTTGTGGATATGTCCCAACGCCCAATATAAAACTTTGTTGAAGTTTGGAATTTTTAAAACTGACTCTAACGTAAGTGTCTTATCTTCGTACTTTGTTTCGGTTTCTGAATAGCTTACGCCATCAATTGTATCGTGGGAAAAAAGTATAACATTCTCACCAGCTCTTTCTAGGAATATTCCAACAGCTTTTTCAAAGATTTCTGCATACCTTTTTGAGAATCTATATTTTGGTATAAAGGGGATTCCGAAAAAAGTTATTCCTTGCACGTCTAACAATAGATCTGCGTCTCCGAGATTGTTTGGCACGGAGAAACATTTTATTTTGTTCTGAAATACTCTTGACAGAATATTGAATGAATCTATTTTTTCTATACTATCGTGATTGCCATTTATCATCAGGATGTATTTCTTCATATCTCCAGCTACATCGGATATGAACTCAAAGAATATCTTCTCTGCTTCTATAGGAGGTAAGGGTGTGTCAAATATATCTCCAGAGATGATTACAACATCAATGTTCTTATCATTTACTATCTCTTTTATCTTTGTTAGGATTTTTAACTGCTCCCGTACTCTTGATTCACCAGAGTAGGGTACTTTAGCACCTAGGTGCCAATCTGCAGTGTGTAGGATTTTCATCCATGTTATGTTTATCAATAATGGGTTTAACTCTCAAGTTTTGAAATTGTGATGCGGTGAAGTTTGTTTCCATAGCGTTACTTTGTGTTAAGCTTTCATTATTCATTAGGAGAACAATCTTACCCAGTCCCGTAGGGACTGCGAGAAAAGTAAAAGAGGAACCTACCTAGTTATTAGATTTTGAAATTCATTGTGGTGAGCTGGAATGTTGTAGGGTTTGTGTCCATCTTGTAGTAGGTTGAATATGAGGACTTTAAATTTTTTCTTGAAACACTGGTAATGCATCTTTTATTTTAAAGCCTAATCGGGTGTTGGAGGATAGAATGGCGAGGATCAGACTTGATTATAATTACTGTCTTTCAACATATATAGGATCTAGGGTGGGGATATCAGAGGAGGAGTTGTTGTCATACAGGAGTAAAATTGAGAAATGTCATCGTAGCCTTATGAACAAGGCTGAGCGTGAGCTTGGATTTTACTCTCTTCCGTATGATGAACATACGGCTAGAAGTATAAAAGAGAGGCTTAAGAAGTTTAAGGATAAATTTGATACTCAGGTAGTTTTGGGGATAGGTGGCTCTGGGCTTGGCCCTATTGCTCTTCAGTCTTCTCTGCTTAGCTATGTGGCGAACGAACTTCCAAAAGATAAAAGGAAAGGTCTGAAGACATACATTATTGATAACGTTGACCCTGATTGGTTTTCAGATATAATGGAAATTATAGACCCAAAGTCCACCGTGTTTGTTATAATAAGCAAGTCTGGATCAACTGCTGAGACTGCTGCTGACTTTCTAGCATGTTTTTCAAAGTTTAAGTCAGTGCTGGGGAGTAAAATCAAGGAACATGTTGTTGCTGTTACAGATCCTGAGAAGGGTGAACTTAGGAAGATGGTGAATGAATTTGATCTGGAGTCTTTTCCTATTCCTGAGAATGTTGGGGGTAGGTTTAGTGTTTTGTCTTCGGTTGGTCTTGTTCCGGGTGAACTTATGGGGATAGACATATTTTCATTGCTTGAAGGAGCTAGAGAGATGGATAAAGTTTCAAGGAAACCCGAGATTTTGGAAAATCCTGCTTACTTGAACGCTCTTATTGAATATCTTTTCTATCTGAGGGGGATAAACATATCTGTTTTGATGCCGTATTCTACGAAGCTTAGTAGATGGGCAGATTGGTATGTGCAACTTTGGGCCGAGAGTTTGGGGAAAAAGGTAGATGTTGACGGAGCTTATGTTTACGTAGGTCCAACCCCAGTCAAGGCTGTTGGCGCAACAGACCAGCATTCTCAAATCCAGCTTTTCAAGGAAGGCCCCTATGATAAAGTCATAACCTTCATAAGAGTGGAGAAATTCCACAACGAGGTTAAGATGGAATACGATGAGTCTTTAAGCAAATACTCTTCTTTGAACTACCTAATGGGGCACAGTATGAATGAGCTTATAAATGCCGAAGAAATGGCTACCGAGGCTGCCTTAGCAAAAGAAGGAAAACCTTCAAAAACTATCATACTCCCAGAAATCAACGAATACTACATAGGGCAGATGATCTTCTTGCTCCAAGTATCCACTGCAATCTCCGGAGAACTTTATAACATAAATGCTTTCGACCAGCCCGGTGTTGAGGAAGGGAAAAACTTTACCTATGCTCTTCTAGGAAGAAAAGGTTATGAGGAAAAGAAAAAAGAGTTTGAAAGCATATATAATAAATCCAGCAAATTCATAATCTGAAGTCTCAGTTCACCCTCGAGTTTATTTATGCACTACCACTATCACCTCGTCTGACAAAAGATTAGGAAGAAATCTTAAAACCATGGTTTTCGAACCCAGCTTTACTATGGGGATGATCTTCTCTATCCTGACTTTTTTGATTTTACAAAGGTTCACAAAGTCTCTGTAGGTAAAGAGGTGAATATTAGGAGTATCAAACCAGGAATAGGGAAGTTCTGAGGTTACAGGCATTTGTCCTCTACAGAGCAGATAGCTTCTGATCTTTATGTTTCCGAAGTTAGGGAAGCTTATTATAGCTCGTCTGGAGATTCTTATCACCTCCTCTAAGAGCTTGCCGGGAGACTTAAGCTGTTGTATTGTTTTGCTTAGAACAACGTAGTCAAAGGAGTTATCGTCTATGAATGACAGTCCTAGATTTATGTCATAGTGGATGACGTTTAGACCCTTGGATAAGCACTCTATTACTTCGTTAAGATCTATCTCCACTCCAAAGCCGGATACCCTCTTTTTCTCTTTCAGATACAGTAGTAATTCTCCCTTACCGCATCCTAAGTCTAGAACTCTTGATTCGGGTTCTATTATGTTAGATATTATCTCTAGGTCCTTTCTTATCTTCATACTCTTTCCCTGCCTTCACTTTTTCAAATACAGAATCAATGAAAGCTCTAATCACATTGTTTTCTACCTCAGTATCTACCAGAAAGGAGTCATGTCCGTGTATGGAGTCAATATTTACGTAAGAAACGTCATTGTTTATTGAGAGTAGAGCAGAGACCATCTCCATAGACTCCGATGGAGGGAAAAGCCAATCTGAGGAGAAGGAGATAAAAAGGTATCTGCATTTAGCTCTGGAGAAAGCTTTTTTGAGATCTCCATCTCCGTATTTCTGTGGTAAGTCAAAGTAGTCCATAGCTTTGGTAATATAAAGGTAGGAATTTGCATCAAATCTTTGGACAAACTTTTCTCCTTGGTAGTCAAGGTAGCTCTCAACTTCAAAGTCAAACTCATCAACATCGTAGGTTTTCTGATCTATAAACTTCCTACCAAATTTTCTGTCCATAGATTCTCCGCTTAAGTAGGTTATGTGGCCTATCATTCTAGCTATACTTAGACCTTTCCCTGGAAAGGTTCCCCTTTTCATATACTCTCCTTTTGCCCAATTAGGATCGGATATTATTGCATTTCTACCTACGGCGTCAAAGGCTATGTTCTGGGCTGAGCAATTCGCAGTTGCTGCTATTACTATCGCGCTTTCAATCATATCTGGATACATCAATGACCACTCTAGAGCCTGCATTCCTCCCATTGAACCTCCAATAACCGTAAGGATCTTTTTAATTCCTAGATGTGCTATTAGTTCTCTTTGAAGTTTGACCATGTCACCAATAGTTATAACTGGGAAGGAGAGCCCATAAATCTCCCCGGTTTCAGGATTTATTGAGGTAGGGCCTGTGGTGCCGTAACAACTACCCAGGAAATTAGAGCATATAACAAAGTATTTTTTGGTATCTATGCCTTTGTTAGGACCAATAACATCTTCCCACCATCCTTCAGTATTGCCATCTAACACTCCTTCACTTAGTTCTCTTGAGTATCCTGCAGCATGTGCAGAGCCTGAAAGAGCGTGACAAACTAATATTACATTACTTTTGTCTTCGTTTAGATTTCCATAACATTCGTAAGCTACCTCCACAGGACCAGGTAAAATTGCACCAGACTCTAGTTCTAGCCCTGTCTGAAATAGCTTAACTACTTCTGTCTTAGTAAGACCTACTGTTTCTTCTTCTGTTTTTTCTTCTATTATCTCTCCCGATCTTGTCTTTTTAACTATCTTAAACCTCTTCATAGAGAAGATAAATTTAATACCCTACTGTGGAAGTTGTCAAATTCCTTTGTTTGAACGTTGTGTTGGTATGCTTAACACTTTTAGCATCTATTGCTAATAGGTGAGATTGTCTTTGTATTGGTTGATCTATACTGATACAGAACTTTTAGCATTATGTATGGGGCTAGAAGTATACTTCCTAGGAAGTGTGATTGTAAAGCTTTGTTGACCGAAGATGTTAGCAGAGAGTTTATTAAGGTGTGGGAGTTTTGAATGTTTGATTCTGGCAGACTGACCTTAACAAGTTGCTAAACGATAGTTTGTCTACTAATAATCTTATCTACTGATAATCTTGTCAGGAGGTAGGGTATGGATATGGGTGTTATGAGGAGTATTATTAAGGGTGTTTTTGTGGTTAGTTTGTCTGTGGGTATTTTGGTTTTGTTGGTTGCTTTTGGTGCGAGTGGGGAGGTAGGTATA
>JBCNVF010000086.1 GCA_039630355.1 Brevinematia bacterium | reverse complement strand
CCGTATCTGTCCTACCGTCTTCCCTAGCACCTGCTGGTAAGTTTCGTTTCTATCCACTATATACAGCACATTTACAAAATCCAAGTCTAAAGGGTTGTAGTATTCTTGCCTTATAGACACGGAATAGAAATTAACAAGCTCTTGTATAAATACTCTTTGCCTAAACAATACTCTGTTAGCAACATCGCAGTTAAGTATACTATATTCTCCTTGCAAGATTTTATTTATAAACCCCTTAGAAAACATCCAGTTTCGAGGGTCGCTTCTGAAGTATGCTATCGCCTCCTGTAGTATTTCTTCTACGCTAGAGAAGTCTTTCACAAATGTTTCTATGTGTGTTATTACACTAGCAGGATAGGTTCCTGGTAAAACATATCCGTAGAAAGATACATAATACTTCCCTGTAATCTGTAAATGTGAAAAATCTACAACTCTAACTCCATATCCATGTAGTATATGAATCCCTTCTTCTAGATACATACCTCCTCCTAGATAGGTTGTGAAAGACAGAGATACACAAGCCTGTAATACCTGCCGTTTTTGTCCAGCCCGTGGAACATAGCTCTGGTATAAACTCTACTTGCTATTACTCTCAGATACATTCCATCCCACCAAGTAGGGTCTAATGTAGATATTCTAGTTGTCCAGTTTGGATATGCTGGCGGGGGGTCATTATCAAAAATAGATGGAGCATGTATATCGTATATAGTATTCACTAGGCATCCTATCTTGTCTATGTAGGAAGAAGGAGAAATTAGTCCCATTATAGTGACCTTGTCAGTAGAAACCACCCTCTGATTACCATCCCACTTCCCCCCTAGTAGGTATATTCTATCTAAATTTGGATTTCCTGTAAACGTAAAAAACGGAGTATTATCTTGGCTATGCCAGAGCAGTATAACTCTTTTATTATTACTTGCCGCCCAGTTCTGTGCATCTTGGATGGTTTTAAAAGGAGAACTATAGTCTCCGTTTCCGCTTGTCCCTACATTCCCCCGCAACCACTTTACCACGACATTAGCACTCCCAAACGCGTTTATTAGTATGCTTTTTACTCTGGATAGTATGCTTTCCAGCTCCTGTGTGGTAGGAGTAAAATCGGTTTCTCCCCCTCCTCTGGATACTAGGTATGTGGAGGAAGTTTTATTTTGCAGTAAAAACTTAACATACCCGCTTCTTATCATACTTACCTCCTAGAATGTTCTGTTTATGAAGGAAGAAAACAAGTCCTGAGAAACATTGTTAAGAGACACATTCCAGTATTGCGTTATATTCTGCATCACCCCTCCAGCTCTTACTCCCAAGTCCTGTAGCCTAGTCGCTATTTCTATATCCTTTAC
>JBCNVF010000085.1 GCA_039630355.1 Brevinematia bacterium | reverse complement strand
AAGGCCTGTGTTTATGCTTTGTTCGCGTATTTTCCTGTCATCAAAAAAGAGTATTATACCGATTGGTGAATTCTTCTCTTCGTCAATGTAAACGCACACATTTTCATATCCGAATAGATTATTACCCACTAAGAATAATTTCTCCAAAGTGTTGAAATATCTGTTACCGAACAGTTCACTAAATAACTCTTGAGAACTGATTCTTATTAGCTCAACAACATCTTTAGAGATAGACAAAAGAACATCTCTTTGTAGGTTACTGCACTGAACGATTCTCCCATTCATATTTGAATTGTATGCATTGACAGTAGATGATTACAATTTAGTTGTTTTAAAGCGAAGTTCTTGAATTTGAAGCTATGATCGTTAATAATCAGTAACGGACTGGAACGACGGGGTTCCATATGAAATTCTTTATCAAGAGATATGATTTTAGTCCTTTAAAGAGGATCTTTGTTGCTGGTTTGTCGGCGGTTGCTTTGATGCTAGTTTTGCTGGGGGTATATATTTCCATTTTGGTTAATGCTGTTGAGAACTTTGAGACGGAGGCAGTAATTGCGTTACTGATGAATACTTCAAAACTTGTTTATGAAAAGTTTGGGGTTGGGGCAGAGGAGAAGGAGACGGGTAAATCCTGGCTTTCATTTCTTGAGGAAGAGCCAGAGAGCAGTGGATTTGAGTTGTTTGGTGAGAAGGTTAAGAAAGTAGAACCTAAGAAGAAGAAAGTAGATGCCTTAGGTAAACAGCAGGCGGAGAACAAACTGAAGGATTTCTCGGTAGTTTTGAGTGAGATTGTTGCTGAGTATGGTAATCCTAAGGATGAAGCTGAACTTTTTAGCAAGAATCTCTGGGGGGTGGAAGTTATACTTGGTGAAAAGCTTGTGGCTTCTTCAGATTTAGAAGCTCTGAATTCACAAACTACTATGATAAACAACATCTTTAGGGTCAAGAAAGATTCTACGGAAAACAACTTTGTAGTCGAGGAGAGAAAGAGAGGATTCTTTGTAGGATATGACAGGGTGGTGAAGGCTTTTACATTTAAAGACAGTGACTTGACAGTTGGTGTTGCTTATATAGAAAAGCCTCCTATATTTCCGATACCAACCTTTGTTATGCTTTTGGTAATTTCCGTCATTCTTTCTACGGTGTTTTTACTGTTGAGGTTTTTCCCAGAGAAACTTAGAGTATACATTGGTATAGGAATTATCCTGTTAGTGGGTGTTTTAGTAATAAACTTCTGCATTCCGCTTATTGATGCTTTGGTTAAGGAGAAGGCAGAGAAGATTGCAAAAATTTCTGAAGTTCTGTTTACGAAACTTGGCGAAAAGGGGATAGCTACTGAAAAAGAGGGATTTCTTGATGCAAGCTCGCAGAATGTTGGAGACATAAGGTCACTAAGATTTATTGAGAGTGATGGTAAGATTTCTACTGATGAATCTTCTCTGGGATACTACCTGGGTATCTTCAAAAATACTTTTACTGTCTTCTTTGTTACCATTATCTTGTGTAGTATAGGAGTTTTCTACTATTTTGCTAGAGGGGGACTTGAGAAGTGGTTGAATGCTTTCTACAACTATAGTGTGGTTTATGCCTTCATAATAACTGCACTGCTTTTGGTAGTCGTTCTAATAGGTATTCCTTTCTTTTTCACGATAATAATGAGTTTTACATCTCTTTCTAGGTATTTATCGGACTTAAATCTTGCAAGGCAGTTTGTGGGTTTTTTGAATTACCAAGATATTCTTAACTTCAATCATATTCTTTCTAGAGTGGGTTTTGAATGGGCTAGGGAGATTGTTGAGAGATCTCCGTTCTTTGTAATAAACTTTGGTAGTTTTTACGACGTTTTGGTGAATACTTTTTTATACACATTTTTCTCAGTGGCCTTGCAACTAGTGTTTGGAGTAACATTTGCTGTAATACTTAATGATAGTAAAATAAAGCTTAGAGGGGTGTATCAAGTATTGCTTATTTTGCCGTGGGTTATACCAACGTACATAAGTGCATTGCTTTGGAGAGAGGCATTAGGACAATATGGAGTGTTTAAACAGCTTTTTGATGCGATAGGACTTGAGGGATTTGATATTCATGCAAACAGTTCGGTTTATTTTTTATCAATATGCTTTGTTAGTGCTTGGTACGCGTTTCCGTTTATAATGATAGTAACCCTAAGTGGATTACAGGGAATATCAGAGTCTGTAAAAGATGCTGCGTTGATAGATGGTGCAAACTGGTTTACTAGACTTTTTTCAATCTATCTGCCTCTTATAAGGCCTACATTGCTTCCTTCTGTGCTTCTATCCTCAATATGGACGTTCAACAACTTTAATATTGTGTTTCTCTACACTCGTGGTAATGATGCTTATGACATATTGATAACGAGGATATATGACTTTGTATCAAGACCTGACCTTAGGGTGTTTACGTATGGATATGCTGCTGCCTACTCAGTATTAGTCTTTGCGATACTGCTTATTTACATATTATCATTTGCTAAAATAACAAAGCTTACAGAAAGAACCTACTAGCTTGGGAGGAGAGTTTATGAGAAGGATTAATTACATTTTGGTTCAAGCTTTGTTGGTAACCTCAATTATTGTACTGCTTTTGCCAGTATTTTGGGTAATTCTTGTTTCTTTTTACTCTAGAGATGTGATAAGGTTGATATTTTCTGAGATATTGAAGGGTAACTTTCACTTTGATAGTCTGACTTTATCAAACTATGCTTACATTTTGGGTGATCCGAATTTCTTAAGGTGGTTGCTTAACAGTTTTATTGTTGCTAGTGGGGTTGCTTTCGTAAGCACTTTCATTGGCTTTATGGCGGGCTATGGAATATCAAGGTATGAATTTCCAGGCAAAAGGTCTTTTCTCTTATCTCTTCTGATAACTCAGCTTTTCCCGATAGCGATGATGATAGTGCCATTTCTAGTAATTGCGTCAATTCTAGGGCTTATAGGAACGTTACACGGACTTTCATTTGCGTATCTGGCAACAACTCTACCTTTCTCAATATGGATACTTAAGGGATTTTTTGATACTGTTCCTCATGACATGGAAGAAGCTGCTGAAGTTGATGGCGCGAATTTGCTTCAGCTTATAGCTTATGTTCTTATACCTATCGCTAGGCCTGCTTTAGCAACATCGTTCATATTTTCGTTTGTAACTTGTTGGAACGAGTATGCTATCTCCTTTGTATTTCTCTCAGATGTGACTTTATATACTCTACCGCCAGGTATAAAATCAATGCTTGATAACAATGATCTCTCGGGATTCTCTGCAGCAGTTGTGTTAGTGTCCATACCTGTGGTAATTCTGTTTATGTATATAAGGAAAGAGTTAGTAGAGAGTGTGACTTTAGGAGCGGTGAAGGAGTAGCTCTTGATCTTTAAGCCCTTTACCCCAGAAAATTTCTAGTTTTCGCTGAAGCTACTATTAGGTCAGTTATTTTGGTATCTAGTTTATATTCTTTGACCCTTCTTACAAGTTCTCTTGAGAATTCAAGGTGTTCCTTGTTCTGAGTAAAATCAAATCTTTTTACTGTTTCTCTTATTTCGCTTCTTATGGAAGCTGGCAGAAGGTCTAAAACTTCGTCATTCCACATAGATAGAACTTCTGACATTTTCTCTCTAAATCTTGGGAAAACTGATTCTACGTATTTTATGTCCTCTCTAGTTAGCTCGTATAGTCCAAGAATGTCTGGTGGCAAACCTAGAGAATACAAGACAGCGCAGAATGATATCACTCTTGGAAGAGGTAGCCCTTCATCTGTTTGCCTAGAGTATCCAAAAAGTCCTACGTGGATTTTTCTAGCTCTTCTTCTCGGAACGAATATTGCTAAGTTGTTAACTAAGTTTGCTATTTCGTTTAGCTCACTTTTATACCTTCTAGAAACTTTTTTCATTATTGCTAATAGTCTATCTTTGCTACTTACATGATCAGGAGGCTTGATAGGTGTTAGTCTTATGTTCTCTATTGCTCTTTGAACTTCTTTTATAGGGAAATCATACTTGAATGCAGATTGCACTGTAAAGGTTGCTACGCTTGGGTAATTGTTTAGGACAAGTCTGTAAGTTCTTGGTGAAAAGTTACCCCTGAACGGAGCGGTTCCACATCCGAGGATTGGATATATTGGAATTTTTATGCTCTGCTGGAGCTCGTAAAGTTTTTCTAGTGCTAGTTTTATGGCTATTATGACACTTAACGATGAGTCATTCATTGCTGGATCTGATCTTGCTAGAAAGACTCTCTGATATTCTGTCTCTTCCATCTTGTCTTCTAGGAACTTTTTTAAAGTTTGGTCGCAAAAAACTATTTCTTCTATTTCCTCAAAGAGAGGTATAACATTTATCTTTTTTGGATTAAACTCTCCTATCCAATCTTTAAGCTTAAGATGTGGGTTGGTGTTGCAAAAAAGTTTTTCTTCTTTTCCAATAACTATGTTTTTGTAGTAGTAGTAAACTCTGTTTATTGTTTCTAGATCAGCCATCGGAACTATCACTTCAAATATTGGTATAATATTGGGGTCCTTGTAGAAGACTTGGGCAGTGTCGTAGGATCTCGGAATACTCTCAAGGGTTTCTATTAGTAGTTTTGCTTCTGCTTTCTCGTAGTTAGGGTTTGGGACCCTTAGGGTTATAAACACATCGTTGCCAAGCACATTTTTTTTGAAAAACTCGGGATAATCTGTAACAAGTTTTCTTATGACAAACTCGTCGGTTTCCTTGCCTTCAACATCCCACATTACCTCATCGGTTCCTAAGTAGGAGAAAGCATAATATGCTTCCTTTATTTCGTCCTCTCCTTGTAGGATTGGACTGTTTGAGAAGAAGGGAACATTTGCATTATCGGGATGTTGGGTGGACATTGTTCTTGGTATTTTCCTGCTCATTTTTTATATTTCCTCAACAGTTACTTTGAGTTTTGCATGTATATTCATACCAAGTTTCACAGTTACCACATGTTCACCAAGTGTCTTTAGTGGATTTTCCATTTCAACAGTTTTCTTGTCAAGTTCTATATTGTGTTGCTCCTTGAGAGCTTTTACTATGTCTTCGGAGGTTATGGAGCCGAAGAGTCTTCCGCCTTCGCCAGCTTTTGCTTTTACTTTTACCATGATGCTTTCTATGGTGTCTTTCATTTCTTTAGCATTTTCAAATTTTCTTTCGTTTTTCTTCTCAAGAGTTTTTATTTGGGACTTAACAAATTTTACATTTCCGTCTGTTGCTTCAAGGGCTAGTTTATTTTTTATGAGGAAGTTTCTTGCATATCCGTCTGCAACTTCCTTTATCTCTCCAACTCTGCCTAATCCCTTTACATCCTTTAGTAGTATTACTTTCATATGAACCTCTCTTGTGAACAAAAATTTTAGAAGTCTTAAGCAGGTTTTTTCAATTTAGGGCCTTTTGTGATTTGCAAGTGTGTAGTGTTTTTTTCTAAAATAATTGTGGTTTTTGGTGGAGTTTTGGTATGCCGACGATAAATCAGCTTGTGAGGAAGGGGAGGGAGAGGGTTAGGAAGAGGAGTAAAGCGCCTGCATTGAGGGGCTGTCCGCAAAAAAGGGGTGTTTGCGTGAGGGTTACGACGATGACGCCGAAGAAGCCGAACTCTGCATTAAGGAAGATTGCGAAGGTTATGCTTTCTAACAAGGTGGAGGTTATTGCGTACATTCCCGGTATTGGGCATAATCTTCAGGAGCACTCTATTGTGTTAGTGAGGGGGGGTAGGGTGAAGGATTTACCTGGTGTGAAGTATCACATAATAAGGGGTGCGTTGGATACTCTTGGGGTAGAAGGGAGGAGGAGTAGCAGGTCCAAGTATGGTGCGAAGAGGCCGAAGTCGTAGGAGGTGGGTATGAGGAAGAAGAAGGCGTATAGGAGACATGAGGTTTTACCGGATTACAGATATGGTAGTGTTGTTGTGAGTAAGCTTATAAACATTCTGATGAGGGATGGGAAGAAGTTGAAAGCGCAGAAGATAGCCTATAAGGCACTTGATATAGTGGGTGAGAGGTTGAAGAAGGACCCGATAGAGGTTTTGAGCAAGGCGGTAGAGAACCTTAAGCCACAGCTTGAGGTTAGGTCTAGGAGGGTAGGAGGAGCGACGTATCAAGTGCCTGTTGAGGTTGGGGAGGGGAGGGCATTTTCCTTGGCCTTGAGATGGCTTGTTGGAGCATGTAGGGAGCAGCAGGGAAGGCCGATGTTTCAGAAGTTAGCGGATGAGATAGTGAATGCGTATAATGAGACGGGGAATGCGATAAAGAAGAAGTTGGAGATGCACAAGATGGCTGAGGCTAATAAGGCCTTCGCACACTATAGATGGTAGC
>JBCNVF010000084.1 GCA_039630355.1 Brevinematia bacterium | reverse complement strand
TCTACTGTTGCAAACGCACTCCCGTATTCCAATAGCACTGTTTCTCCCTCAAGGGTAATATCAACATAGTTGCGTCTCGTCAGGTTTTGCTCTGTTGTGGAGAAATGCAGTGTAGTTTCTATGTTGTTGTCTATAGCAAGTCTAACAAGCATTCGTATTTCTTTTCTGTATTTCAGCAATTCCAAGACCAACTCTCTGAAATACGTCATTGACAATGGTTGATTTCTGCTCATTACTACTTCCATATCTCCACCCCTTGTCCTACAATAAAGAGTACATTACCTCTTTTCCCTTCTTCGGTTCTCCACCAGTCTACAGTTGCTATTATATCGCCGTTTTGAAGTATGCAGTAGTATTCCCGATATTTCCCCCAACCTCTAACAGAACCATCTTTCATCTTAACCACCCTAGGTTTTCCTTTCAGTACTACCAGAAACGTTCCTTCGTTCCTTTTTCTTTTCTCAACAACGAACAAGCTAATCAGTCTTCTTACAGCTATGTCTTTTATCAGCACTTTCTTTTTCCGTTCCAGAAACTGCTTGTACTTTAGCAGTTCCAGAACAATAAAATGTTCAAGGTTAAGTTTTGGCTTCATATGAACCTCCTTATAAAGACTAAAACTCAACCAAAATTCCTAAACCCACTCCCCAAGGATAGGTTGCCTTTGCTCCAACAAAAGTATTAATTCCGCCGATGCTGAAAAAATACCTGTAATACCCAACCTCAAGTTGCTGTCCTGATGTGGAAAAGTTGTAATTGTAGCTAAAAAGCAACTTGTTTTCTTTTATCTCACTTATCCTAATTTCTTCTTGCATAAGTACATTAGTTAAAATGTTTGTTATATCAACAAAACCAACTTGGTAGTTTGTTCCATTTTTCTCTTGGTAGTTTGTAAAGTAATGTCTTATTATGTTTGTATAGTATAGCCTTATCGCTTTAACCTGTGTGTTTGTAACAGTTTTGGGGGGATGAAACTCCTCTGATTGCCTAGAAAATAACAGCCAGAGGACAATCCCCCCTAGCATAAAACCTAAAAGAAATGAACAAACATATGCAGTAAGCTTCATAAAAAACGCCTTATTTCGTCAGGTTTAGAGAAAGCCTTAACAGGCTTTCCTTTTTCTAATGCATACAGCAGTTCTCGTATTGTTCCTCTGCTTTCTGCTTCACCGCAAACAGCAACCACATCACATCTGTCAATTAGTTCAAAGCACATCTGTAGTATTTCCTCCTCGCTTACATCTGCCTCAACAAACCACATAGGAGGTGTGTATATTACAGCAACCTTCTTTTTTAAAAACTCCTTAATATACTTCTTTGCTTCTTCTATGTTCTTTGGGTCTAACCTGAACTTGTGTATCATATATACTATCATTTCCAACCCTCCTTTAATGCTTCTTCTTTTTGTCTTCTTATTTCCTCAAACACTCTCATTCGTAATCTTTCGTCTTTATAAATCAAACCTGCTATCGTGTTTATCAGTTCAGATTGTTTAACATTCGCAATCTTACTCAACTTCGCAATAACCCTTTTGGTATCATCCAAAAGGTAAAAACTTGTAGTTTTCTTTTTGTCCATAAGACCTCCTTTAGCACTTTAATTATTAATAAGTTCTGTTTTAAAAGTCAAGTTTTGTTTAAATTCGTTGCTAAATCTTCGGTATGCCTTGTTAAATTACATTATTGTGTCTAGAAAATCTTCTAGTGTTACGGTTTTGCGGTTAGGTCTTTTTGCCGTTGGGAAAATAAAGGCATTTCTTCGTATCATTTCTGTTGTTATCCTATACACCCTCCAACCATTCATTGTTGCTAAATTGTACTTTATAACATCCTCTCTAAACCCTACAGGGCTGTTGTGTCTTCCATAAACAAAAGTCCCCCCTTCAACTTCAATAGCAATCTTCTTTTCAACAATAGCGTAGTCAAACCTGTACTTGTATTCTTCCAAAAACCTATGTTCTTTCTTAACAATGAGTCCCTTCTTGTTTGCTATACTAAATAGGACATTCTCAAACTGGAGTAATAGGATGTTCATAGGGACCTGTCTCTGACAAACTTGACGAAATCGCCATCAAGTCCAAGTCTGATCAGAGTGTTGATGTAAGACCTGTCCATTTTGTCATACTTCCTTCTTACCTCTACCTTCCTGTCTTTCTCAAACCTTTCAAGCATTTCTATGAAGATATCATCTTTGCTTGAATAGAGTAAGTTATTGCTTCTTATGTAATCGTCTAAGGCTAGTGATATCGCCTTTCTTCTACTTGCCAGTTCTTCCGTGCTTGTTGTTCTTCCTATAGCGTTCTGCAGAATTATTTCTTCTATTCTTACAATTCTTTTAACAAGCTCCTTTATCGCTTCTATCAAACCTGTAATCTGTGTTGTTATGTTAGATACAGTGCTTATCAGTGTCTCTGTCTCAATCTTTCTCATTTCTATGAGATTTTTTGAGACAATCTGTTGTATTGCCTCCTGCTCTATTTCTATCTCGTTCCCATTCTTGAGTTGTATCCTTAACTTATTGTCAACAACACGAATGCTCGCTATTGTAGTGATAAACGGTAGCATCTGCTGTATCTCTTGCACAGTATATAGATTCTTGGGTTCTATCTTCGCTTTTTTGAGTATCCGATATACTGTTGCCCTAGATACCCCGAAAATCTCTTGGATGTTTTCCAAAGAAAACATATTAGTTATCTTCATTAGTCACCTCCTTATCCAGACTAAAACTGCCTATTTGTATCTTTCTCAAACTTGCTAAATCTATTGCTCCTTCCACAAGTGTGTAAAAAGCGCAATTAACAAGAAGACCAATTATTGTGTGTAAGCCATCTATTTTCCCTAGAAAGGATAACACAACAATAGCAACAAAGTTAGATACAAAAGCAATAAATTTCCTGCTTACAAACTTCATTTCACTCCCCACTTCGCCATAAAGGATATCATAAACAAAACAAAACCAGTTAAAAAGGATGTTATTGCTCCTATTATCACATAAAAGTTCTGAAACACTCTTTTTTTACCTTCTTCTTCTATCTTATCCACCCTCTCTTTCAGTGTTTCGTGCTTTACAAGAAGTTCCGCCACCTTCTTGTCTATGTTTAGCATCGTTTCCTTAACAACCTGCAGATTATATGATACTTCCCTTATATATTCCTTCCATCCGTTTCCTTTGCTTTTATTATCCATACTTCGCTACCCCTCTGTAACTTGCTCTCTTAAGCCATCCTTCCAAAAACACTTTGTTCTTT
>JBCNVF010000083.1 GCA_039630355.1 Brevinematia bacterium | reverse complement strand
CAAAAACTCTTCTTCTGATATTATTCTAACTCCCAACTCCAAAGCCTTATTATACTTACTTCCAGGATTTTCCCCGAGTAGAAGAAAATCAGTTTTTGAAGAGACAGCTTCCGTTACTTTACACCCCAAAGCAGTAAGAATCCTCTTTATCTCATCCCTTGAGAAGTTTTTAAGAGTTCCTGTTACTACCACCGTTTTCCCAGAAATAGAAGTAAACCCTATCTGCTGATAAACTATTCTTACACCAGCATCTATCATCTTCCTAATAGTTCTGACATTGCTCTCATTAGCAAAAAAAGATACAATTGACTTAGCCACAACTTCACCTATACCCTCTACTTCTACCAATTCCTCATATTTCACACCCATAAGCCTATCAATAGGCTGAAATTTTTGTGCTAGTAACTTTGCTGTTTGTTCTCCCACATACCTTATCCCAAGAGAGGTTATAAACCTATCATACTCTATGGTTTTTGCGTTATCTATAGCTTTCTCAATCTTTAACGAATTCTTTTCCCCAACTCCCGCTAAGAAAAGTTTTTTAGCATTCAAAGTAAAAATATCAGCAATATCCTTTAAGTATCCCATTTCAAAAAGTTTTTCAATTATCTCATCACCAATACCTTGGATATCAAATCTACCCTTAGAGACAACATACCTAAGCTTCTCAATCACTTGCGCAGGACAGGAGTTATTCACACACCTATACGCAACTTCTCCTTCAAATCTCACTACCTCACTACCACATTCAGGACACCTAGAAGGAGGCAAAATTTTTCTCTCATCTCCTGTTCTCTCTTCTTTAATTACTTTTGCAACATAAGGTATGACATCACCTGCTCTTTCAACTATAACTCTATCTCCCACTCTCACATCAAGTCTCTCTATTTCATCAAAATTGTGCAACGAGACTCTAGAAATTGTTGCTCCTTTTATTCTCACAGGCTCAAGCTCAGCGACAGGAGTTATAACTCCCGTCCTTCCAACTTGGAAAACAACATTCCTCACCTTGCTCACTCCCTGCTCAGGCTTAAATTTCCAAGCAACTGCCCACCTTAAGTCCTTCCCAACACTTCCTAAAGCTTTGTGTAATTTCAAGTCATTTACTTTCACTACAATTCCATCTACATCAAAAGGAAAATCTGATCTACTTTTTTCTACCTGCTCGTAGTATCTCCTAATCTCTTCAAGGTTGGAAGAGAAAAACACCTCAGGAACCGAAAACTTCCAAGACTCAAGAAGCTTAATGTTCTCCAGCTGAGTTCTGGTTCCTAAGTCAAAATTAGACATAACATAATATGCATAGAAGTGAAGCCTTCTACTTCTTGTTACCTTAGGGTCAAGTTGTCTTAAAGAACCAGCAGAAGCGTTTCTAGGATTTGCAAAAACAGGTTCACCCATTCTCTCCTTCTCTTCATTAAGGCGCACAAAATCTTCCTTGAACATTATCACTTCACCATACACAGCTACTTCCTTATCAAAAGGTATTGAAAGCGGAACATTCCTTATCGTCCTAACATTAGGAGTCACATCCTCACCAAAAGTGCCATCACCCCTCGTAGAAGCAACATCTAAAACCCCATCCCTATACACTATCTCAACTGCAAGCCCATCAAACTTACATTCACAAACGAACTCTATTTCATCCCTAGAAGAAAGCTTTTTCACCCTCCTTACAAATTCTTCAAATTCCCCAAAATCCTTGACATTTCCCAAACTATACATTTGGAACAGATGTGGAACTTCTTTAAACTCTTTCGCTACCGTCCCTCCCACTCTCTGAGTAGGAGAATCCTTTGTAACAAGCTCGGGAAACTTTGCCTCTATTTCCACCAGTTCTCCAAAAAGCTTATCATACTCAGAATCAGAAATCTCAGGCTGATTCAAAACATAATACCTGTAGTTATGATACTCTATTAGCTCTCTTAACTCCTTTGCTCGTTTCCTTGCCTCCTCAAGCGTCATACACTAAATTATCTAACACAAACCCTAAAGTTATCAAAAAGAAGAATATCCCTTCAATAAACTCCAATTCCCATCAATAAATTCCAATTTCCGTTAGGTGAGCGATCAGAATTCCAAATTTTTCGCTTACTTACTTCTTTCAGTTCTCTTGTTGAAGAAGGTACTCACCCAGTCCCGTCAGGGACTGCGAGAGAAATAAAAGAAAAACTTTGCTTAACTACTCTCCTTAGTTCTAGATAGCAGTAGTCGTAAAAAACAAAACCCCCCACTCAAACTGTCCGATAAGTGGGGGGCTAGAGAACCCAAAACTAGGAGGTGGCTCTCCTACTATTTGAGAGTATACTACTTTCCTTTCTTCTTTGTGGGTTTCTTCTTTTCGTCAGTTGCTTCTTGAGGTTTTACTTCTTGAGGTTTTACTTCCTCGGTCTTTTGCTCAACCTGAGGTTTTACTTCTTCAACCGGTCCAATCACTTCTTCTTTCTTTTCCTGAGATTGAGAAGAAGGAGCTTCTACTCCCAATTCTTTCATCTGTTTCTTCCTCTTCTCTAACTCCTCCATAAACTGCAACTCTTTTATCTTCTCCTCTGTGTAGGCAAAAGCACTTCTTGGTAGCCTAAACCTGTATACCAAACTGAAAGAATGAGAAAGATCTCCAAAGGAAGCTAGAATACTTGGCATCAGTCCCATACTATAGTCTATGTTTACTTCATGTTCATCGGCAAAAACATAGGCAAAAGTCAGTCCAATACTTACATTCATAAACTCGTTAAGCCCAAATTCATATCCTGCTCTAAAGCCGATTATTTTATCCAAAAACCAAGTCTCAGCCCCGAGATGATAAGTTAAATCCAACTCCCTATTATCACCAGGCTCTCTTTCAGTCTGTGTGATTCCTGCTCCTACCATAACATCTTCAAAAACTCCAAAAAACGAGCCTACTATCCAATTCGCACCTGCCTTTATCTTTCTCGGCAATGTTGATTCATTACCCTCTATGATTGCAGTGTTAGGCTTTATTAAGTTCTGGATTGCGAAACCTAGCCTTATCGTATAGCTAAAGTCATAGGTAACTCCAACATCAACTCCAAAACCCCAAGCACTAAGTCTATCTCCCAAAAATGGATTTACTTGTGTATCAGGATTTGGCACAAGACCCAGGTTATAAAGGTTTAACTTAACACCAGCAGACATCCTAGCACCCTTAGATATAAAGTCATCTAGATTCTTTGCGTAAGCAAGACTTACTACTTGCTCATAATACAGATTCATAACATCAAACCTAGAATAGGAAAATCCTATTGATCCCTCTCTAAAGAAGTAAGGCACTTCTCCTCCAGCAATCATCCCAGCTAGATAATCCACACCGGCATAACCTCGGTTACAGAAAGGAATGACACCGTAGATACTGAACATACTCATCCCGCCATCATCAACGTAGGATATAGGCAACCCAAAATTCACTCTTGCTTCTATACTTTTCGTATTCGCCATAAGCGCAGGATTATACTCCAAACCATTAACCCCGTCAAATATACCAAACATCGCATTCCCAAAACCTTTAGCCCTCACACTTGTGCCTCTGTCAAGATACTCAAAGGCTCCCTCTGCACATATTCCCAAAGCTAAAAGACTTAAAACAACCAAAGCACCTACTCTCCTCATACAACCCTCCTAAATTTATTTTACAAGAATAATAGTTCCTCTATACCCAACTGTGCCTCCTGCTACCACTACATACAGATAGGCACCATTTCTTACATAAACCCCATCGTGATCCTTACCATCCCAATACACTTCACCTTGACCATAACTTCCATCTCCCTCTAAAACTCTAACCAGTCTACCAGAAACATCATATATCTTCACCTGATACTTGTCATAAGGTTTATCCAACTCGAAAGTTATCTTGAGCATACCATACTTATTATCAACGGTAGTATTCTTAACATTAGGCGTAAACGGATTAGGCGAAGCTTTAACATTCCTTACCACTCCTTCCTTCTTCACATTACCATCGCCCATAACAGCATAAACTCTATGCAAATACCTAGTCTTTATGTATACGAAATTATTCTGCATATCAACTTGGCCACCGATTCTTACCCACTCTCTAGTCGTATCTTTCCAATACCAAACACTTAGCTTACTTTCACTCCAACCTTGTGAAGAGATATAGTTTTCGTCATAATAGAACTTGAGTATAACATCACTCTTAAGTGGATTCTCAAATATATTCTCTCCCGGCACTGTTCTCATAATAACCTCATAAACCTTCATATCACTTAGGTTATTAAACGAACCAACTCCTTTTGAATTCATCACCCCACTCTGTTCTTCACCTGTTGCATTCCTTATTATTATATCAACCGAGAAATCATTTAGTAACGAACCAGGTGGCACAATTAGCATAGTCTTACCATCATCTAAAGAAACTGCACTTTGCTCCTCCCTAGCTTCAGTGCTAAACGGAGCATTGCTTAGAACAACCATACTAACATTAATAATAGTATTCGCAGGCACAACAACATTAGCTATCTTCATAAACCTATACTTTGAACTTGTAATCAGTATATCATAAGTTCCAGGTGGCACAAAATCTAGCCTATACCTACCTATCATTACATTGTTACTCACCCCTACGAAACTCAAAGAACTCAGGATATTCTCACCAAATATATTAGTAGCAATAGTATCACTACCGCTATATAAAACCCTAACACTTATATCACTATAGTGAGGCTTCACAAGACCTATAACCCTACCAAAATTAGCATAGAGTATCTTAAAAGCTGAAGTTTCAGTTGAAGGAATATTCACACTCTCGTATCTCTCACCACCATCATAGTAAACTTCAGCAGTAAGGTCATTCGTTGTGTTTATTATCTCCGGCTTTAGTGAAGAGTTATACACAACATCTATAAGTATATACTCACTTCTCCTCGTTGGAATTGACGTAAAGAGATACAACTCACCATTAGATACAACCCATGAACTAACATAGTTATTAGAACTACGAATGTTTACTATTGTGTAATTTGAGCTGTGATACGGAATTTTAACATTCAATATAGGATAACTATAGGAATTGTTAGCTAACCTCAAGATAATAGTATGATTTGTATCAATGGTATAAGCAATATCCGTAGGCTTTACTATGTTGTAATCAGCAGGGGTTTCTGGGAAATCAAAAAGCAATGTCAAAGTCTGCCCCATCGGTGGATCAATAAATTGTTCAACCCCCAACCCGTTATCATAGTAAACATTCAACCTTATATTCGTCTTATAGGAGTAGTAATTCTCAAAAACAAACCACCCTAAGTCACTCTGCTTTGACAACAGACCATCGTTTGTATAGTGTATGAAAACCACATTTGAAACATTAGAGATTACGGTATTACCCAAACTGTTGCTGATTGTTATGAAGTTAGTTATATCCTTTGGCATCACAACCTTAATGTAAGTAACGTTATTCATAGTATCACCAGTGTTGGTAAAAACAATTCTGACAAGATTAGTAGAAGGAACTCCTGAAACAGTGGAAAGTAATACATACTTATTGACCAAGCTAGCATATCCTTGAGCAGGTGGCATAACCAAGGATATATTACTTCCACTAGCTCCAATGTTCGGAACAACGTATCCAACTCCTTCATTAACATAAAACATTACACTCGTATTAGTAACACCCAAGTTAAACACATCCTGAGCCCGAACTGTAACCAAATCATAATCTCCCCTTCCAATACCATTACTATACGAGATGTAGACATTCGTAGCATTACTCACACTAGCAACAGCATCTGGTTTTGAACTACTAACATGTATAACATTAGTAAACGGCCATCTAAGAGAAATCCTAAAGTTTTTGATAACAGCATCACCAGAAACGTTATTCTCCACCTTAAACACTATCTCATTGGTTCTCAGGAATGTGCTTACAATAGGATTCAATATTTCAACAGTTGGGAGAGAGATAAATCTTATGGTAGTATCCAAAATACCTGTTGGAATAATTTCCGCATTCGTTACACCGTTATACGCCTTACCTGTTAACTCAAAAGAACTACCAACAGTGTTCGTATTTGAAACAGGTATCAGGATAGTATCAACATCATTGGCATGAAGACCACCATATAGCAAAGTAACGACTCCAGAGGAATACGATATATTCGTAGCATAAACACTACTAACCTCACCGACATTAAACCCTATTCTCAGTGCGGAAGGAATCGTTATATCCAGCCTATTGATTATATTATCTCCACTCCCACCGTTTGAAACCGTAAGCATTATAGTAGGCTTAGGATTAGAATAGTAAATATCTCTATACAATATCTTAACATAAGCATAAGGTGGACTTGAAATGTAGTAAACTACATTCGTTCCTCCAACTACCCTACCCTTCACAAACTTACCACCGCTTGTATCAAACTTTACCCGGAGACTGAACGAAACATTCGTATCACCTATAACCCAATTATCTCTTGCATGAACATAAATAATATCACTTGCACCAGCGGGTAACCCAGAAGAGTTGGTATACTCAACAATTATTCTATTTGTTAAAATCTTAACACTAGCATTGCCATAGGTATTACTCACAACCATATCGTTGGTTATAAGGACAAATGGATAAGAAATTGACAGCACCCTAGCATTATGTCCAGTATTACCAGCATTATCAACAAACATCCTATACGTGACAAATCCTGTCTCAAACGCAGAAACAATATTTGGCTCAATTCTGTAATTTGCTCTGTATGGCGGATTAGCTATACGATAGGTCAAATCACCACTAACTAGCTGACTAGCATCAGTGAAATACACATTACTAGGATAATTCGCAACCTGCACCACAAGATTAGAAGAGTAAATTATGTTGTTATCAATACTATCATACGCAGTGAAATATATAATATCTCTTTGCTTGGAAGGCAAGTTAGTATTGCTTATAAAGTAGTTTATAAATATCACATTACTAGCCGACAGATACTGTATTCTTGCAGGAATTCTATTGGAGATGATAACAACATTGGTAACTATATTTGGCAAATAAACCCTAACCCAGTACACATCATTATAACTTTCTCCGTAATTTGTAAGCTCAAGCTGTAAGTCAACCTCATCTAGGTCAAAATACACATCATTTGGTATAAGCTTACCGTAGACTCTTGAAGGCGGTAGCTTGACAAAAGTGGAATTACTACCACCCACCGGGTATGCAAAGTTATTGTTACTATATCCATCTCCATAGTCAACCCCAACATCCCACACAACATTAGTCTCTCCATAGTTAAAGTTATCAATAGCCGTAATCTGAATGGAATGCCTCTTACCACCTCTAAGCTTCTCACTAGCAAAGGTAACTATTATCAGCCTATTATTCGTATCAATAGTTATGTTGGGTATCACATTAAGATCAGAAGGAGTAGTGTTTATAACCGAGATATTACTAACGCCAAATATAGTAGGAACTACTACACCAACCCTATGTATCTCCTTGTTTCCAGCGCTGGTTCCATTGGATATTGTCAAAACCAAAGTATTCGTGTTGGTAGTAGTGTATATCACATAAGGAGTAAGATTAACCAAAGGTCTCTCAGAGATATAAAGTTTCCTATCATTTGTTGAGTAAATAACATTGGTTCCCTCTTCCCAACCATCAGAGGTGTAATCCTGTCCATTACTACCTATCACTATAAACTCTCCGTTAGTAGGCGAAGAGAAAGTGTTTGAGAACATTACCATTACCTCATCAACGAAACCTGCAGGTAAATTCGTTCCAACACTTACGTAGTTTATCGTGAAGTTACTTGGCGTAAGAACAACACCAGAAGTTCCAACTATACTAGAACTTACTCCTAGAATTCTATTTGTAAACACAGGCGGTACTAATACTCTTATCCTATACAACCTATTAGAACCAAATCCTGCGTTTGATAATATCAGCTTGATATTCACATTCGTTGGCGTAGTGGACGTATATACCACTTGCTGTTCAAACTTCGCACCAAGATAAACCCTCGGCATCTTGAAGTTTAAGGTCCAGCTACCATTGGTTATCTGCTGATAAGCTTTCTGATTAGAAGCCACAACTGTAAACTGTTTATTAGGCAAAGAAGTTTCAACAAAATCAACCATCTTAAAAGTTATTATATCCTCACCACCCGGTCTCAAATTCGTTTCATCATTCTGATAGTCAATAAACACATAGTTTCCAGAAGGAATGAACTTAGCACACAAAGCATCATTACTTATGACACTGCTATTAATATCAAACACATTAGTTGAAACATCCGTAGGTATGTTTATCCTAAGCCTATAGATTATGTTACTAGACCCAGTATTAGCACCTAGATTAGAAACCCTGACAAATATGACATTCGTAATTAGAGAAGAGTCTATATCGCTAAGCCCTATATAGGAGTTGGTATTGGTATTATACACCGATACCCAAGCTCTAACATCAGGCCACTCTATGTGCAAAATCTGTCTTTCTAAAGAAGATTTGTCTCTAGCATTAGTCTCACCTCTTGCGTTACTAACAAACGTCTGCAGAGTCAAAACCGTAGGCGTAAAGTAGTTAGTATTGCTCAGAGTTATTAGTATTCTGTCTTGATACGAAGGGTTCTCATATACAGACCTAAGACCAACCCCTTCATTATCATAATGCAGTATTATGTTATTGCCTGAAATTTCTATATTATTTGAATTCGTAAGCCAACTGAAACCAGGTATCAGAGAAACTCCCCTTATAACAAACCCACTAGGAACCCTTATCCTCGCCTTCCTTATATTGTTTCCAGAAGCACCAACATTAAAGATATGGTTAGTTACAGCAAAACTAACAACAGTTGTATCTATCTTGTTTGTGAAAATATATGCTTCTGCTTCAGGATCAGGAGGAGATATCAAAACTTTCCAAGAATTCGGATTGTATTCAAATCCCCGTTTCAATCCTTCAGTATTACCATTGTCAGCATAAACCACAAACTCCGCAATAACAGGAGGATCATCTACATTCCTTCTGTGAACTGTTGTAAAGTAAATGATATCATTACTTGAAGCTCTTAATGGTTTAGAAGAGTTGGTGTACTCTACGAATACTCCAAAGCCAAGACCAACTATATTGCTGGTAGATATCCTCGCTGGGAAAGAGTCAGAATTATTTGAAAACCCCCAAGCATGATTGGTTATATAATTAGTATCAAAAAGGATGAACAACTTTATAATATCATTCCCGATAGGACCACCATTTATCACATTATAAGCAAAAGTATTTGTCCTAACAGCATTATTTACCTTCGGTGGGAATATTGAAACAAGAGCCTGTGGAGATATAATCACCACCTCAGTCCTTTGACTTCTATACGTAGCATTAGTATTAGTTCCAGCCAAAAATACTGAAGTGCCAAATTTGTCGTATACCCATATAGGCCATACAAAATTAGATGTCCTCACTCCCACAGGCAAGTCAGGAGTTTGAGTAATATAAAACTCAAGTCTATCAAGACCATCTACCCCCGGTATAAAGCTACCATGACTCCTGTAATCTACTCTTATCCTGTTAGTTCCACCGTAATTTGTAAGGAATATATAGTTACTCGGAACTATCAAAGACTTAAACGCATTGCTAACCACAAACCCACTAGGTATTGCTATCTCAACTATACCTATATCTGGATTATTAGATATACCACTAGTAGAAAAGTTGTAAATAACACTATACACATAGTCCCCCTCATACATTGGCGTAGGTGAATAGGAAAGACCTGCAAAAATATAAGGTCTGTTATAAACCTTAACACTTAATCCAGCTCCAACCTCTCTAGCTTTCTTCCAACCAGTTGTAGCATACGCAATATCTGTACCTGTTCCCTGAATCTTGCTACAATCCACGTAAACACCAAATTTGTAATTTCCGTAAATATCTGGAACACTTGGAGCAACAAGCCTAAACGATACTCTTATAGTTCTATTAGGAGTAGAACTCCTAATGATGGCATTATCAGAAGCACTAGCCATTCTAAACCTTATAAGAAGTGAATTAGGATCACTCGGAAGAACCCTAACTAAAAACTGATTCGCAAGAGGCTCTCCAGAGAAAACCCTATTATTAGTATCAGCACCCGTTATGTAGTAAGTTTCAACCCACACCGCATTAGTATCCCAAGCTCCAAAACCCGCAGGCTTGACTATCTTTATCTCACCTACACCACTATCGTTTACAGTTATGTCATTTGAAATAACAACAGTATAAATGTTCGTAGCATTGATAACTGTCTCAGTAGGCTGTAATATATATGCAGTAGTGTTACTCGTAACAGTCCTGATGGTAAAATCATCCCAATAAGCTTCCTGAGATTCACTTACAAAAATCAAACTATCATGCCCAAACTCAACAACTATATTAGAATACCACCCCACTCCTGTCTCCCCTACCTTATACCAAGAACCAGCACTTGCATAAGGCTGAGGGTTAAAGTAAAACGAAACTTTACTACCATCGTGCGTCACCTTAATACCAAAAACACTAGTGTTAGCATAACTCGTTCCAGCATTACCACCATAGAAGTTCATATTAAGATAACCTAAATTATTATCCTGCATATTAACTCTAAGGCCTGAAAACGAAGCACTATTACCCCAGTTATCGTAGAAAACACCACTTGCTAAGTTAAAATGAATTCTACCACCCTTGTAGTAGCCCCATTCACTTACAGTAGTATTACCGGACTCCATCTCCTGATAAAGGAGCACAAAATTGTCATAGTTTTCCCATGTATTTGTCTTATAATTCTCCTCTGCTATCCAAATGTTAATAGCAGACCTGTGGTAAAGACGTTGGACCCTATGGTCACTTAAATTATCCACTCTAGACATCCTGTGAACAACTGTAAATCCAAATGGTGTCTCAGGAGTTGCTACTATCGTTCTTCCTATTTGAGAGTTACTAGCAGGTATGAACTTTATACTATTTCCTGCCCAGTAATTATTCAATGTTAACTGACAATTGTTAGCCCTACCATACACTATCAAGCTACTGTCAGAAACACCACTAGCAGTTCCAACAGTAAATGCAGAATACCAATTTTGGTAGTCATCATAATTTTGGTGGTTATTCGTAGTCATTGGGAATATTCCACTTCTACCTCTAACTGTATGCACTCTCCAACCATTGTTCGTTAGGCTTGTTAGCGTCCCGCTGAAATTTTCGTAATACGAATACGACTGTGCTCTCAATTCCTCAACCAAAGTTAATAATCCTAAAGATACTATCACAAAAACTAAAATCAAACCCAATACCTTCTTCATACTTCACCTCCTATTTAACTAAAACAATTGTTCCTGTATAAACCTTATCCTCCACCTTTACTCTATACAAATACACACCATTTCTCACAGGCTTTCCATCCATATCTGTCCCATCCCAACTTATCTCCCCACCTATATACCCTTCAGGGTCCTCC
>JBCNVF010000082.1 GCA_039630355.1 Brevinematia bacterium | reverse complement strand
AGTCCAACTGTATAAGAAGAGTTTAACTTAGAGGTAAGGGATAGGTGTACAAATATTTTACTATGCCCAGGAGCAGAAATTATACCAACGAAGTTTGAAAGAGAGTAGAACTGAAAACTGTTTGAAAAACCATTGTTGGTGATATAGAGGTAAAAGTTTCTAACATCGTTAGAAGAAAAACCTCCCTCAAGCACTCCCTCAACCAAATGGTAAGGCTGAACTAAAGCAGACTCCGAAATTTCAACCAATGAAAAAGTAACATCAGAAAACGAGCTAGGAGGGGATACATAGTTAGTCTGATCCACAAAGTTCGTTTGAGTAACCTCAACGGTGGTTTTTTCCACAACAGGACCTTGAGCACATGAGAAAAGCCCCAAAAATAGCAACAAGGAAGTCAACAGAACAATACCATACATCATATAGCTTCTCATAGCAATAGTATATATAACCGCCTTCTGATTTTCAATAGCTTGAGAAAAAAGGAATTTGGCTATTCTTTTTTCTGTTCTTATCAAACTCTAACAAATACTGGAAATCTAATACAATATAATCCACCAAAATCAAGCATTTATGTAGGTTGAGAAAAGTTTAAAATACTCTCCTTGTCTTTCTAGCAACTCCTCGTGTGAACCAACCTCTACTATCTTTCCTTCCCTAAGTACTATAATCTTATCAGCCATAAGAATAGTTGAGAGTCTATGAGCTATTATTATCATCGTCTGCCTACCTTTTATCTTGGTTAAAGAATCCGCAATATAAGCCTCAGAAATCGGATCAAGAGAAGAAGTAGGTTCATCAAGTATTAAAATTTTTGGCTTTCTGACTAATGCTCTAGCAAGAGCAATTCTCTGTTTCTCACCCCCAGAAAGCCTAGCTCCTCTCTCTCCCAAAACCGTATCATACCCCTTGGGTAAAGCCTCAACAAACGTGTGCGCATTTGCTAAAATACTAGCCTCAATAATTTCTTCATCAGAGAATTCGCCACCAAATGATATGTTATCCTTGACAGTCGTAGGGAAAAGCACCACATCCTGAGGAACTATCGCCAAACTCTTTCTATATTCCCTCAAATTGTAGTTATCAACGCTTTCGCCACCCACTACTAACCTACCTTTGGATGGTAGCATAAATCCCATAATCAAAGAAACCATAGTAGATTTACCGCTACCAGAAGGCCCTATTATTGCAATAGTTTCTTTATCTCCGATCTCTATAGAAATATCCTTAAGGACATACTCTCCATCATCATAAGCAAACCAAACTCTTTCAAAAACAACGCTACCATCCCTCAACACTCTTAAACCCTTCTCTTCACTCTCCTCCTCAAGAGAAAAAAGTCTTTCAATTCTCTCCAATGCTGTTATTGCTCTCTGAAGTAGAACAAACTGGCTACCCAACGTCGCAATAGGCTGAGACATAAAAAATATAGTCGTTATGAAAGTTGCAAAATTTTCGTAAGATAAATTCCCAGATTTTATCTCAAAAGCACCAACCAAAATAACTACAATCACCGCTAAAGCCCCAAAAAAATCAGATATCGGAACCGGCAAAACTCCAAACTTCGTAAACCTTATCTGAGAAGAGGTATACTGAGAACTATAGCTAGAAAACTTGTCCCTAAACTTATCCTCAACCCCGAAGCCTTTTATCGTCTCTATACCAGATATAGATTCATTCATCAACGAGGTAGCATCAGAGATCTTACTCTGGATATCCTCAGAAATTTTCTTAGAAACATTACCGATCGCCACAACTGCTAAAAAGAGAGGTGACAGTATTAGTATAACTAAACTCAACTTGATACTTGTGTAGAAAAGCAAAAAAATGCACCCAATTATTATAAGAGGATTCTTCACAAGCTCAAGAAAACCTGTGCTTATGAATGTTTCTACTACATTTGCATCATTGAGAATGTTTGACATAAATTCACCACTTTTTCTCTGCTTGAAAACTATGGGTTTTATATTGGTAAGCTTCTTAAACATCTCGTTTCTCAAAGTAAAAACCACTCTCTGTGCAAGCACAACGATTGAAAGAGAGGAAAAGTATTTGGACAAGGACCAAAGAATAATTACAGGAACCCCAATCAGCACTATCTTAAGAGTATTATCTATCAACATCTGAGGATTAAAAATACTACCAATCACTCTACCAGCCATCAAAGGCAAAATAACCGTTGTAACCGTTGTAAGTAAAGTCAAAGAAACACTAAGAAATAACAAAACCCTATGTCTTTTTATGTAGGATAAGAAAAGCCTCATCAACCTTTATTCAAAGGATTAACTTTAGTTGCTACCCAGAGAGCAATAGAAGCACCTAATATGACTGCAACAAAATTTATATTTGTTCCTATCACCAGATAGTTAACCACAGTAGTAAGATAAAAAAACCCTATTA
>JBCNVF010000081.1 GCA_039630355.1 Brevinematia bacterium | reverse complement strand
ATACCAGATATCAAAGGTGTTTTAGTTGCATCCTATAGTGCTTCTAAATCAGGTGTTAAGGTTGATATGCAATACTTGGATCAAGCTGGAAAATCCGTTGCTAAGAGAAGTTTTGAGATACCACTATCGTCTTTTATGGACAAAGATTACGTATTACTTCAAGTTAAGGAGAATATAGTAGATATTCTTTCTGCGTGGAAATACTATTACTACGATCCTAGAAGACTGGGTAATATTAACATATCGGTAAAGCCTTCGGTAAAGGATCTGTCAATAATGGTGAAGCCTGACAATATTCAGCTTAAGGTAGGTAAAAATACTCTTCCTGAGGGAGAGTATACTCTGATACTTACAGCATCGGGTTACCAAAGTATAATTACTAACATTTCTGTTCCAGGGGGAGGTAATATAAGTCTTTCATTCTCTCTTCAGAAATATACTCCTCAGGTCTCGCCTATACCTATGGGGTTGGTATACATAGATGCGAATGTTAAGGGAGTGCCAGTGATAATTGCTGAAGGTGGTATTTTCGGTGTAACACCTCTTTTGACAAATTTGGTAGAAGGAACAAAGAATGTAATATTCCAGCAAACTTCAACAACACTTCTAAAAAATGTGCAAATCCAAGTAAAGCCTAATGAGATAAATTACTTTTTCGTGAGTCTTGATAGGGTTGGAGCTGGGGTTAACATATATGCTGAAAATGGATCTTTTGTGGTTATAAATAGGAAGCTTGAAGGAGTTGTAACCTCTGGTAGCTACTCAAGGAACCTGACTAGGGGGATTCATACTATAACTGTTTTCAAGCATGGGTTTGAAGTTTTCAGAACAAATGTGAATATAGTTTCGGATGAGAAAATTAATATAAAGGTTAACTTAGAACCAAAGAAGATTCCTGTATTTATAGTCACGCCACAGACAAAGGAGGCAGTTGTATCCTACTTAGGCAAAAATATATCTACAACTCCGTATTCATTGAGGATTCAACATGGTAAGGAAGCAAAGATAGATATAATTGCTCAAGAGGTGGGTTTCAACAATACTTCGTTAACTGTAACTCCTGGTGTAAGGAAAATAAACTCGGTAGTTCAAGATCTCTCTCCTCTCTATGGAGACCTTTTGATAATAACGGATCCTATTGGTGCTATAGTAAAAATAGATGGCAGGATTGTGGGAAAGACTGAACTAGATGGGCTTTTGTTAAGAAGTATATCTGCAAGAAAATCTTTTCTCTTTATCCAAAGAGATGGGTACAAATCTATAAAAACCAATGTTCATATCTTGCCTAACATTCAGAACTCGCTATCCTTTAAGCTAAAGGAAGCTCCAATAAAACTTTTCGTAAACACGATTCCTGTCCAGAATGTTAGTGTATATCTAAATGAGGAGTATTATGGGGAAAATGATGGGATCATAAATGTAGAACTGGGGAATTTTGTTATGAGGCTGGTGAAAAGAGGATTTAAAACAGTATACACTAATGTTTCATTTCCTGAGAAAGTGGATACCGTAATTCCTTTAACCTTCCAGATGTCACCTGGTGTGAGTGATGTGGAACTAGTAGAGTATGTGAATAGTAATATCGTTGAGTTTGAGAAATTAGTTTCTAATGAGGTATACCTAGATGCTTACAACTTAATCAAGAAGGTGAAAGGTGAGATAGTAAGTTCTGGGTATACAAACTACTCTCGGGAAGTTGCAAAGCTTTTTGAATTTGTGAATAAAAGGGAAATTGAGATTAGATCCAAGGCGGAGTTTTATATTCTAAACAACGAAGCTAACGAAGCTCTAGCGAAGGTTGATGGATTGATAAAGGTGAGTGCTTACAGTGAAGGAATGAAACTTCTCAAAGACTTTATCACAAAAGTTGATCAATCCTCACTTTCATATACCGAGAAAAACCAGATAGTTGCGAAGCTGAGGGAAAAGTATAAAGAGATTGGTTTACTTAGTATTAGTAGTAGGGTTTCAAACATTACTATGCAAGCTGAAAAGCTTGTTGCTAGAGGTGAGAAATCGGCAGGTATGGCTCTTTACGAAGATGCTATAAAGGCTATAGATGAGCAAAAGGTTGAATTTCCTGAACTTGAGGAAAGTTTACTGAAGCTTAGGGCAAATGTACTGTCAAACTTTATTCCTCTGGGGATTGACGTAGTAAGTAATAAGGTAAAGGATACTCTTGTGGCAGTGGAAGAGCTGGAGAAGAGAGGTAATTACTCTAATGCAATTGAAATTCTTTCATCAGCGATAAAGGAAATAAAGCTTTCAAAACTTTATTATTTGGAAGAAATAAAGAAACTAGAGTCCATCTTAACTGAGAAGCACGATAGCTTGGTAAGAAGGAGTCTAGAGGAAGCTCAGGCTGAAAAAGTAAAGCTAACTTATGAGGAGATAAAAGCTTTACTTAAGGAGGCGATTAAACTAGCGGGTGAGGGGAATTATGAGGGAGCTGTAAAGAAGTATAATGAAGCATTGAAGCTAATAGAACTTTCTGAGTTCAAGGATCTTGATATCATCAAGAAACTAAAGGATGACATACTTGAGGATATTAAGAGGGTAGAACAGGAGAGAGAAGCTAAAGAAGAGGAGAAAGAAGTTAAGAGGGTTTATGAGGATATTAGGAGTATGGTTAAGGAGGCTGTAAGATTAGCGAGCATTGAAGAATACGACAGTGCAATCAGGAAATACCAGGAAGCGTTGAAAATAATAGATTTATCACCATACCGTGATAGACCTTCTATAGGTCAGCTAAGGGATAGTATAATCTCTGATATTGCAAAATTAGAGGAAGAAAGAAGGGTAAAAGAGGAGATAAAGATAAAGAAACTTAAGATTCAAGAGGAGATAGAAAAGAGGAAAAAGGAATTACCATGGTGGGTGGTAATGCAGAAGGCGTGGGTAGGAGTAGGGTTTGAAGTAAATTGCTCTGGAATTACGCCTGTAACAAGTGGATTATATTTAACAAATCTAAATATTCCAGTAGGTGGTAAGCTACATATTTCTTTCTTACCGATAATGGGGTTATCGGTTGGAGGATTTTATAATGCAAATTCCTTTACAGTGTCTCGAGAGTCTGCTTATCTAAGTTGGATGGCTTTAGGACAAATTGTTTTGAGGATACCTATCATTAAGCAACTTTCACTCTTTGGTGCTTTCGGAAGTGGGGTTGGACAGAGTATAAATGATCCTTTTAAGATTAGGTTGGGGCAAGATTTTATACTCAATGCAGGAATTGATCTAAAATTTAGCTGGTTTGGTATGAGACTTTCATATGATATGGCATTCTACGAAAACTTCAACAAAAACCAATTTGGTGGAAGTTTTGGAATAATACTTTGGGCTACCGAGGAATAGAAATAGACCCAATGAAACTCTTTAAAACAGTATGATACCTCTTTTTGTGATAAAAGA
>JBCNVF010000080.1 GCA_039630355.1 Brevinematia bacterium | reverse complement strand
ACAAACTCATACCTTCCCCACTGGCTCATCTTGTCCCTCTTCCTACTGTTTTCAGATATCCTAGATATCCTCAAACTCCTAGATAGGGTGATTGCGAGAACAACTTCTGATATTTTCTTCCTGAGCTTGGATGGAAGGTCAAGTAGAAAGTTTTTGATAAAGTGATTTATAGTTTTTCTGCAATTCATACATACCTCCTTTTGCCGTTATTTTAAGGGCAAGAGGAGGTTATTTCACTTTAATTTTTACCAAACTCTGCTACAAACTTCAGGTCCTAGATTATTGAAACTCTTCTTAAGGAGTTTTATAATAGTTTCTAGATTTAGGAGGTTAGATATGAAGGTGATAAAGAAAGCTTTGGTATTGGTAGTTTCGTTGTTAGTAACCTCTGAGATGATATTTGCCTCGCCTGTTGGTTATGTTGAAAGAATAGGGGGTAGTGATCTAACAAATGCTTTTGGTTCTTTAATGTTTGTTCTAGAAAATCCTACAAGTGGTGAACCCATAGCTAGGGCAGAGATCTCAATACCTTCTGGTTTTTCTACTGCTTCTGCAGGTGGGTATGTTAGTGTCGTAGGTAGGGGTAGTGGAATAGTTGATACCTCTGGTCCTATTATGGTTAATTTTTCTACCCCTCTTATGCCTGGTAGCAGTGCCTTTATAGTTATTACCAATGTTCAAAATCCTTCTTCCACAGGTAGTTATGTGTGGACTATGACTGCCTATGGAATAGGTGATAATCCAATAAGTGTTGGAGCAAAGCCTGGTAAGACTTTGAGTTTAAGTGTTGTATCTTCTCTTGGGTTTAGAAGTATTCCTTATGGTAGGGTTGTATTTACATCTGGTAATGCTGCTGCTAATACTGGTCTTAAGGTGGTGAATAATGCTAATACATGGCTTACTTATATCATTTATCATCCTTACGATGCAGGAGATGCGATAAGAAGGGTAATTCTAAGTATTCCTCCAGCATTTGCTACTGTTGCAGGAACGGTTCTTACGATAACAAATTTGACAACAGGAGTACAACTTACAAATTTCACGGTTGGGGCTATTGGTGCTGGCTTGCCTAAGACATTTTATTTATCTGTGCCACCAGTTCCTCCTGGGAATGTGCTTCTTATAACTCTTAGCGTTATGACATTACCTGCAGCTGCAGGTAACTACGATTGGGAATGTTACGTTGAGGGAACAAGTGGTCAAATTGTTAGAGTTTTGGATATGCCAGGGTTTACTGCCCCTCAAAGGGTTGTAGCCATAGCGGCGCCTGCTGCTGGATGGTATGGAGACGTTTATCCTTTCTTTGATATTACTACTAGGACCATGGGATGGCCTACTGCTGGAAGTTCAAACAATGTGTATAGGATGGTTTTCTGGAATACTGCTGCATGGGCTGCTGGTAATAACCCTAGAATTTCATTTCCTTCGGGGTTTGATCCTTCAGCTGGTGCAGTGGTTAGTGTTCAAGCCAATGGTGCTGGATTTGGTAGTAGTATGCTAGCAAACATTGGTGGAACATGGTGGGTATCAAATGTTATTACTGGGGCTGGTGCTGCTAACAATAACATATTTGTAAGCATAACTAATGTTGTGAATTCTTCTGCTGGTAGCCATACTTTCGGGATGGCTGCTGGTGGTTCAGCAGTTTCAACTACCACAGGTTATGATAGAGTAGTTAATGTAGTTCCTCACTTGTTCACTAATGTTCCAATGTTTGGAATAAGCATAATAGGAGGTTCTACCAACACCAATGATGTCTCAATTTATCTTGTAGTTGTAAGCAATCCTGCTAATTCTGGTGATGCGGTTGATAGGGTAGAGATTACGATTCCTGCTGGATATACTTATGCATCTGTAGATCAAAGTTTGGTTACTTTGCTTAATAGTTCTGGTCAAGTCTCTTCTGCGGTTGTTACTACTCAGCCTACTCCTACTACTTCTGGAAAAGTTACAGTTACACTATCTTCTGCAAGTCCTTTGGGTGAAGGTGGAAGTATGTATATACCTATAACTGTGACGAATCCTTCTACGGCAGGTGCTAGGGTATGGAGTTGTGTTGTATCTGGCTTGAGAGATGTTACCAATCTATCTGCTGGTGTGATAAGTAGTATGACTAATAGGGTAGTGATAGTTGCAACAGCTCCACCTTCTGATGGAACAAACTATGTTCCAGGTAATGCAGTGGTTACAAATACGTCCAGTGACAATCTAGCGTGGATGATAACTACTAATGGAACTTTCAACGGAACAAGCATAGTCACAATAGTAGCCACAACTAATGTTCCAGCTGCAACAATGGCTCAGAGTAACGAATATATATTCATAGGCAATGTATACGAATTTAGCTCGTCATTATCTCTGCAGAAACCTGTGAGAGTACGGCTATACTTCTCGAACGCCAATACTAACCTTATCACCAGTACTAACGTAGTAGCTAACTTCAAGCTAGCTAGGTATGATGAGGCTTTGAAAGAGTGGGTTTTACTAGCTTCTTCTATTGTTGGCGATGGATATGTTGAAGTTTACACTCTTTCTCTAGGTAAGTATAGAATATGGGAGTTTAAAGGAACTGGAGGAACTGGAGGTCCTACTAATGTTTTCCTTGTGGGTAAGTCATCGGGTGGAAACTATAGTTGGGACTTAGGAAAACTAAGAATTGAAATACCGCAAAATTCGCTTCAAGTTGATGGTTATCTATCAATAGATACTGTTGATAAGAACAATCCTGCGTATAAATCACTTCCTAATCACTTAGTTGATATCATTGGTAAGCAATATAGCATAATCCTAACTTCTGCTATCACAAAACCTGTTACTGTGACTATTCACTACAGTGACGAAGAAGTAAAGGGTAGGGTAATTGATAGACTCTCATTGGCATATTATGATGAAACAGAGAAAAAGTGGATAGTTGTGCCAAGCACCGTTGATAAGGAAAACAAGAAAGTTTCTGCAAAAACTTATCACTTTTCTCTATGGACCTTAGTTGAAGATAGAACTCCTACTTCAGATTTAGTATCCGGGGTTTATGTGTATCCTAATCCTGTAAAGGATGAGTTGAGGATTTCTTTTTCTTTAAACCAGGATAGTAGGATTATTATTGAGGTTTACGATTTTGCAGGCAGGAAGGTTGCTACTTTGGAGAACGGAAAAGTTGTAGATGTTGGTTTGTATGAAACTAGATGGAACCTTACAAGTGATGCTAGAGTTAAACTTCCTAATGGAGTATACTTTGTGAAAGTTTATGCGCAGTCTGTTGATCTTAGAAAATCTTTCAATAATGTCTACAAAGTATATATATCGAAATAAGGAGGTAAGATTATGAAAAGGTTGGTGGTTTTATTACTATCTCTGTGCTTTGTGTGTGATGTTTATGCTGATATTTCCTATTTGTTCTCAGAGTATTCTGTTATGAGCACTGCGTTGGCAAGCAGAGGTATGAGTAGTGCTAGTTTAGGAATATTAGCAAACCCAGCATCTGTTTCCTTTTCAAGAGACTTTGAGTTTACTATTCTTGGTGTCTACATGCCTTATGATAGGTTTGGAGGGGTACTTTCTAGTTCTGTTGGACTTTATAGGTTGACGGGAGTAGATATTGCGGGAGGAATGGGATTAACAGTTATTCTTGGAGGTGTGAACAATATAGACCTTAGGGATGAAAATGGTACAAGTATGGGAGTTGCATCTACTTTCGATTGGGGTGTTGTTTTTGACTATGGGACAAGTGTTGGAAGCTTAGTTGGATTTCCGTTTGATCTTGGGGTTGGAGTAAAGTATCTTTCAAGTTCTTTAAGAGATGTTTACGGGAGTGGTGTAGGGGTAGATTTAGGTGCTGTGTTTAATCCTATCAAATCCCTTCCAGATTTAGGCTTTAGCGTAGGTATGGTTAACCTTTATTCGTCAAAAACATGGTCAACGGGAACTGTAGAAATGCTACCTACGAGAATAAGCTTGGGGGCGTTCTATTATCTTCTTGAGGATAGTATAATTTTGTCCTTAGGTGTTGATAACATAAGCTTGTATGAGGAGATTCTGTCGTTTAAGTGGATAAACCTTAACTTCGGGGTTAATTTTGCTGTTGATCCGAATCTTTTTATAAAGTTGGTGGGTAGCGTGGGAAATCAGTTCTCAGTAAGCTTTGGTTTAAGTTATGGTATTGGAGGATTTTCAAAGATAGGGTTCTTAGGTTGGGTGGATGGGATGGGATTTAACTCCATGGGAAGTGTTGAATTTCTCTCGGGAGTTCCAAGGTATCTTGCTAAAGTTATAGATCCCGAGGTTCAGAAGAGAAAAGAAAAAGAGAGGACTGAAAACTTGGAGAGAGAGTATTTCTCAAAGGCTATGTTATATTTCTCGACGAAGGACTACAGGAATGCTAAGAAGTATTTGGAGGAGGTTCTTAAAATTAATCCTGATAATGATACTGCAAAAGCAATGTTGAAGAAAATAGAGGATATATTGGCTATAGAAGAATAAGGGAGGTGCAATATGAGGAGAATTTTAACGATATTATTTGTGTTTTTTGTTTGTCTTTTCGTTGGTGTTGATGCTTTTGCTGTTTCTGAGAAGGCTAAGAAGCATTATGAAACTGCGAAATCTCTATATGTTGCTGGAGATGTTGAAGGAGCAATTGCAGAACTAGAGAAGGCCTTAGCGATTGAGCCTGAGTATGAAGCAGCAAAAAAACTTTATGAAAAACTTGGAGGAGGCAAGAAGAAACGGGATACTCAAGCTCAAGTTACCGAAGAAGCTCCTAAAGCTATGTCTCAAGAGGCTTTTGTAGCCTTCCAACCAGCCGGAACATTAGACAGGGACAAAATGAAAGAAAGCATAAGGCTTGTGATAAGCAACTTAATAGGGCAGGCTAGAGCTGATATATTCCTGATGGTGAGTGAGGTAATTAAGGAGACATTTTCTGAGACTCTAAGAGGAGAAAGCTATTCTGCTATGAAGGATGAAATGAAATCAATAGTTAAAGATATAGTTAGAGACATTGTTGAGAGGGAGATAAATGAAGCTTTCTCTTCACTTAGGGAGTTCTCAACTAATTCCTATACCAATGAGTTTAAGATAAAGCAAAAGGGAAGGGAGAGCTTTAGGTATGAGAGAGGAAATGAACCTAGTCAAGGAGATCTTAACAAAAAGAAGGCTAAGGAACTCTACTCAAAAGCTATGGAGCTACTTGACGAAGAGGATTACTCTGGTGCTAGAAAGCTTCTTGAAGATGCGAGTAAACTGGATCCCGAAAACCAAGAGATATTAAGAAGTCTTCAAAGACTTTCAACATTGCGCTGAACTTTGTTTCTTGTGTAAAAACTACTGAGAAAACTTGAATAGGAAAGGAGAGACATCGGAAGGATTAGTTCTTCCTTCTTGAGGTGCTGTGAAAAGAGCAAAAAGTGGTTAAAATAAGAGCTTTTTGAAGTTTTTAGAGTTGATAATTTTAAGTACGTAGCGAAATAATATTTTTGGGTAAGGTTTGAAATGGGCTATGAGAGGGTTAGGATATAAGGCTTTAAGAAAAGTGCTTCTCGTTGCTGTAACAATGATAATGGTTAGCGTTTTCATTGGTTCCTGTGCAGATGGAAGAAAGCCTACCAAGCATAGTAAATCTTCTTTTTCTGGTGTGGTTACTAAAGCTGATGACAAATCGTCGTTTAGTGAGAATGTAAGAGACAAGAATACTTCAGAAAGCTCGGAAAAATCAAGAAAGAAGAATCTAAAGAGTGTTAGGGTTTACAAGGATCCTCTAGATAAGGATCTAAGAATTTCGTGTGTTAAGGGAGATAGCTCTGGAGTGATAAACTCTATAAGGAAAGGAGCTGATGTAAATTCAAGAGATGATGATGGTGATACACCCCTACATCTAGCGGTTATGCTAAATAACTACGAGATAGTTAAGCTACTCGTTACTTATGGTGCTAATCCTTACTTAAGAAACAGGCAGGGATTATCGCCTATTGATATAGCTAGAGATAAGGGGTATGAAGAAATATATTTGTTCTTGACCAAAAAAATAGTAAAATAGAATGGGGTTATGCTCTGGGATAAGTGTTTTTGGATAGTGGAACCTGCTATCTCTGGGATGATTCATTATGGATTATATTAAAGTAGTATTTTGGCTTGGTAGATAATTATTTAGTATGGATCCTAAGGTAATTCTTTCGTTTGTTTCTTCTAGCATAAGAGTGGTTAAGGAGGTAAGTAAGCTAGAGCTTTATAGGAATAGAACAAGCATAAAAAGGCAGAAGAGAATAAATAAGTCTGTTGCTGTTTTGATTATGTTTGAGGAAGATATAAAAGGGTGTATTATTTTTGAGTTTGACAAAGGACTTTCTGTGAAGATGGTTGATAATATGCTAAAGGAGGTGTATGGCAAGGGAATTGAAAGTATGACGAACGAAGAGTTCAAGGAAATGTTTAAGGATATTTTGGGAGAGGTAGCAAATCAGATTTCTGGAAATGCTGTAACAGAATTGTTCAACTCAGGTGTTAAGATACATATTCTACCGCCTATTGTGTTAATCAATAGAGAGGGATTATTGGTTTCATACAAACAATATGTTGAGTCACTTCTAGATACGGTGTATGGTAGCATGAGCATATCAATTTTATTTGACAACTCTCTTGATGTGGAAAGCTTAAAGTCAGAGGTAAAGTCTTAATTTGATAGGAATTTCATTACATTGTAGGGGGTTATGTTTAGGATCTTCTGAACTCTTGTTATGCTTGATGTTATTAACTTTGCTGTTGTATCTACTTGTTCGTTAGAGATTGTGTCAATGAATGTGTTTATATTTTGAAATTTCACGAGTAAAGCATTTGTCTTTTTGCGATTTTCTTCAACTTTACTGGAAAGGTTGTTTACTTCTTTTTCCAAAGCTGAGAGTAATCTGTTCAAGTCTCCCGAAAAAAGTTCATCTTTTATATTTTCCAGAAGGTACATATCTTCATACTTGCTGGTTTCGTATAGTTGTTGTATCTGGCTCTTGATGTTTTCATCGTAAGTTGTGATCCCCTTTAGTAGTTTTGATACTTTGGAGATGGCATCTATTTGTGCTTGTGTTATGGTAACTTCTCTTTGGATGACTATCATCTCATTCTTTATCATCTCTGGAAACTCTTTGGACTTAAGCTTTATAACTATCTCGTCTACTCCTCTACTGGAGGTTTCAGTGTTTTTGGACTTACTTGTTTCTGAAACATCTTTGTTGGGGTTTATTTTTCCGCCTTCGCCTATCCTTACTATCTTCATATCCACCTCCTTTAGAAGTGTATTGAAGCAAAGTTCCGAATATCAACAAAAACCCTAATAGGAATTTTCGGAAAAAACTCTACTATCTTTAACTTGCCTGCTCTTTAGAAAGTTGTAAGCTTCCTCTATTATCCAGTCAGGAGTTGAAGTTCCAGCTACTATGCCTATTTTCCTTTTACCTTCAAGAGTTTTAGGATCAAGCTGTCTTATATTTTCAATGTGGACTGTGTCGGTATATTTTGCACATAAATCTCTAAGTTTCTTTGTATTTGAGCTATTATACCCTCCTAGGATAATCACAAGATCACACCTTTTAGAGAGTTCTTCTGCGGACTTTTGCCTATTGTATACAGGAGGGCAGATAGTTGTGAAGGTTCTAATTTCCTCAAATTCAGTAACCATTTCTCCAACTATCTCCTTAAACTTCTGGTAATCCATGGTAGTTTGGGCAAAGACTGCTACCTTTTTAACTTTGGGAATTTTACTTATCTCTTCTTTAGAGTTTATTACAGTAGCACGATCTTTGATGTTTAGGTAATATCCTCTTGTTTCTGGGTGGTCTGCTTCGCCTATTATTACTATATGATACCCGTCTTTATACATCTTTTTAGTCAGTTGATGTACTCTGAGAACATAGGGACATGTTGCGTCTATAACCTTGATAACATTAGGGTTAGAGTTTATTTTTTCTCTTTCTTCGTCTGATATTCCGTGAGATCTTATTATAACTATTCCTCGCTCATTGTAGCTTGAGATGTCTTGATTAAACTCTACCTTCTTGCCTTCATACTTCTTCAGAAGGTCCTTATTATGTATCAGTTCTCCAGTTATATACACTTTTTCGTTCTCTTTTTCCAGTGTTTCGTCTAGTTTTTCAATTGCTTTTCTTACTCCAAAACAGAATCCAATTTCTTTAGCAATTTCTATTTCCATACATAGGAAATTTTATAAGCACATACACTCCTTCGCAAGATTAGGAGTATAATAAGGTTCAAAGTTTACAACTAAGAGTAACCTTCTCTCTATTTTTCTTTCAGTTCATGTCGGAACTGAGAAAACATTTCTCTTAGCGAGCATCTGAGAGGCTTATGTGGAGTGAAATCTTGTGATCAAACAAGCGCTATCTAGAACCAAAGTAAGGTAAGTAAGCAAAAAGTCTAGAATCTTGCCTAGTTACCAGCTAAAATTTGGAATTTATTGTTAGGTACGATCTATTTGAAAAACACTGGATTACTCTGTTACAATGTGATTGTCTGTGGTATATTATAATAGGTTCTGTAAGGATAGAAAACCTACCAAAGCTTTTGGAGTATCTAATGCCTTTTGGGACTATTTTGGATTCTTTTCTTCTTGTAAGATAGTGGAGTTTTTAGTTTCGGTTTTCTGAAAGTGAATCTATGTTTCTTGAAGATACCAAAAAGATTCACATAAAGGATCTGAAGATAAGAGGACTAACCTTAGATAGGAAAAAGATACTTTATAGGTTGAAACTTTACACGGTCTACGATGTCTTAACATATTTCCCTATAAGGTATGAGGATAGAACTGAATTAAAAAGTCTTTCGGATATTGTAAAAGAACTTTCTAGGTCTACTACAGGCAAAGTGAGGGCAACAACCATAGTTGAAGTTGTTAAGCATGACTACATTTTTGTGAAGCAGGAGAAGGTGTTGAAAGTTGTAGTGAGTGATGGCGAGCTTAGAGGGGAACTTGTCTGTTACAATAGAGATTTTCTTGCCAGTGTGTTTGAAGTGGGTAAGAGATTTATAGTCACAGGAGTGTGGGAGTATAAATACAACAGTCTGCAATGTGCTACATTTGACTATGCTGATTTGGAGAAAGATGGGTATAAGAAAGAAGAATTCGGAATAGTTCTTCCTATCTATTCGGCAGTTGAGGGGGTTAGGCAGAGAACAATAAGAAGAGCAATACATCTTGTTGTGGATGAGTTTGCAGACAGTATAGAAGATGAATTTCCAGAGTATGTTATGAAGACAAGGAATTTACTACCTTTAGGTAGGGTCAT
>JBCNVF010000079.1 GCA_039630355.1 Brevinematia bacterium | reverse complement strand
ATCCTCAAGACCATTATATACCTCTCCATCATCCTCTCCAATATCTTCACCATCTTATACATCACCTTATACTTCTCCAACCTCATCTCCGACATACACTTCTCCAACCTCATCACCGACATATACTTCTCCAACGTCATCACCAACACAACAACCTATAACACTAGGAGGAGTAGTGGATAACAAAATATTTCTCAATCTTGGAAGGTCTGTAAGGCAGTATTTGGACAAGCATATTGCACCGACACTACAGCAAGAGAGAGAAATGATTGAAAGACAAAGGGCAGAAAGAATGGGAGCTATGAATTGGACAAATGTAGCAGAAGCAATAAAAATGGAAGAGGAAATAAAGAGAATGCAAGAGTTAGGTAAGAAAGCAAAGTTTGTGTAGGAGGTGAATATGTTTAAGATTAGAACTCCTTGGAACTTTGACCCAAGCGAGGGACTTACTATTTGGGAAATGCGTTCTGAAAACCAACGAAATACTGCAAACACAGGTTGGAGTCACGAAAGGAAGGAAAGAAACGCAATTGCTTTAGGGGATTATTACCTAAAAAGGCTTGGACTACAAAACGATGAAGAAATAACCGCTTTTATTGGCAAGATAGACCCTAACCTAGCAAACAGGATAAGAAGCGGAGCAATAACAGGAGACGAAAAAGATAAGGCTGTCAAGATGGCACTTGGATACTATGTTTGGGAAAACCTCGCCATACCAATGAGTGGCAAAACGGATTTTAGGGGGCTTATAGGAGAACAACAGGCTGATGATTGGAGAAAATTAACGGAGTTTATAAACCAAAACGTTGGTGATGAAAAGATAATGTCAAATCTTACCAATCTGGCGAGGCAAAGCCTTTCTGATATATTGCATTCAAAGGAAAAAGAAATAGCGAGAGGAGGATATCAGGATTGGGTTGATCAGACGCAAATGCAAAGAATTAACCAATACGCACAACAACAGAAACAGTATGAAGACGAAACTGCTAGGTTAAGACAGGATATAATATCTTTACAACAAAGTAGTGCTTTAGCAGGACTTATCAGAGCAGGAATAAATATGTATCAGAAAGCACAGGCAAAAGGACTTTCTGAACAAGCAAGGCAGGAACTAGCAGGAGGAATTGAGACAACAAGAAGCAGTATGTTTGACCAGTTTGGTATTGCTAGGAAAGGAGTTGAACTTGCAAGATTGGCTGGACACAGACAAATAGATATACAAAAATTTGCTATGGAAGATGAGGAATACGCAAAAGCAAAAGCAATTGCAATGGATAGCGTGAATAAAAGATTTCTTACGTATATGGGGCTTTTGAAAGAAGCAAAAGATGATAGTTATTTAAGTGCTAGGTTAGATATGGACAAGGAAAGTCTTAAGATGGCAAAAGAGAGATGGGAGTTTGAAAAACAAAGTGCGGCTGAACAAAAAAAGATGGCAGAGCAAACTGCATTAAGTAATTTGTTTGGAATAGCAGGAAGTATAGCAGGTGGAATATTTGGAGGACCTATTGGTGCTTTAGCAGGTGGTGTAATAGGTGGAGGTCTTGGGGGACTTTTTACTGGAAACTTTGGTGCTGGGGTGTCAGGAATATCTACAGGAATTGGAACTACTTCAACTCTTATTTCTCTGTTTAGCGGAAACAAATAGGAGGGCTTATGATTGAGTTCAAAAATGTATCTTATACCGAAAGTAAAGGAAACAAAAAGATAACAAAGCAAGTTTCTACTGGTAGCGGTGTTTTAACTACACAGGGACTTCCTAGTGCTTTTGTTCCGATTGCAGAGTTAGTTCCTAGAAAGATAATGACTGCTTACGATACACCTTGGTATTCTCCTCCAACGGAGGGAAGCTTTACTTCTGACTTCTTTAAAGAGAAAGACATTTTCTCTCCAACAGAGAAAGACCTAATTGTTAAGATAGGAAAAGCAAAATACAAAACAGCGACAGATTACACTATTGACAGAATAACAAACGCCGATGAGATGGAAACAACTATGAGACTTGTAAAAGAAGGAGTGGAAGAAATCTTTGATAATCTTAACAAGGTTGCACAACAGGATGATATAACAGATGTAAAGTTAAGTGTTGTTGGTATAGCAAGTCCCGAATTTAGGCAGTTTAGAGACCCTGAAAGCAAGAGAAAAGCAAACGAGGCGTTAGCAAAAATGCGAGGTGCTTTTGCTGAACAAGTTTTAGAGACATTGCTGGATGGAGGAAGAGTAATAATAGGAAACACTGAATACAGACTTGACAAAGAAGTGCTTGACAAACTTAAGCAAAAGAAGATTGAAGTAAGCGTTGATAGTAAAATTGTTGCTCCAGAGAAAGCAAACCAACTTGAACTTGCAAGAGGTTTTGTAATAGGTGTTGAAGGGTATGGAGAGAAAATAACTGAAGAGGAGATACCACAAGAACCAGAAAAGAAAGAAGTTGATAAAAGCGGTGTATATAGATTTGTTGCTGGTTTGCTTCCTAGCAGGCTTAAAGAAGAACCTGTTAGACCTGTCATGCCAGAAAATAGGTTCTACCCTGGACCTTTTGGAAAAGAAGCATACGTTGTAAATGGATTACACAACTATGTATCTACTCTTGCACACAACATAGGAGAAGCTAGCAAAGCGTTGGATAATCAAAAAAAGAGAGAAGTTGTTGAAGTGTTAAGAGAATTAAAGCAAACTGCGGATAAGATATCTGAAGACCCTCAACTTGTTGAATTCATTAACAACCTGTTTAAACCCTCTCCAACTGAAGCACTAAAGAATATGTATATGCTAGCAAAGATAGAGAGTGAGAGAGGAAAACAAGAAAAGATGAAGGCTGATATAGAACTTGCAAAAGCAAAAAGACAGGAAATCATAAACGATATAAGTCTTCTTGAAGACAAAAAAGACTTACTCAAATTGGAGAAAGGAAAACTTGGACTACAACTGCAGATACTAAAGCAAAAACTACAGGAAGCAAATTTAGAAAGCAAGGAAGAAAGGCACAAAGCATTTAAAGATATGGTAAAGACTTTTACAGACTTAGTTGGGAAAGGCAAAGATGTTATGATATTTCAAGATGATGAGGTTAAACAGAAATACCAAGACATACTGCGAAAAAGTTCTGACTTTATAGAAATACTTTCAAGAGAATATTTAACTCAAAAGGAGGAATAAGTGAGGTTTGAGGATGTTGTGGAGGAACAATATAACATTGCTTTAAGGGAAGGAATTGACAAAGTTGATTTTGAAAAACTCTACAACTCCTTTTTTGATACCTACCCAGAGTATAGAGGACTTTACAGGAGGGAAAAGAAGGTAAAAGAAATTGAGGAACAAGGTTTTGATAATTTACCCAATGTTGAGAAAGAACCAAAGCGGGATATTTTTAGGGAAGTAGGGCTTAAACCTTTAGAGACTACTAGTCAGGAATCCGAACTAAAAACCAAGTTAGAAACTAAAGTTGAACCAAGTCTTATACACAAAGCAGGATTAAGGGAATACAAGTATGAGATACCAAAACCAAGAAGAATACCCAAATATACTGATGATGAAGATATTGATTTGGGCGAATTTACAGACCAAAGATTTAGCATAAATTACTATCTAAAAGAGTCTCCTATAACCAATGTGTCGGGTGTGTTTTCTAATAGAACTTTGCAAGTTCAAGTTCCAACTCTTACAACACAAACTAATATACCAACTCTTACACAAACTACTAACCAAACTAACATACAGCAGGATTTATCTTTGCAAACAAACGTTCAGCAACCATTCCTACCGCAAACGACAGTTCAGACAACAAACCAATCTCCGTTTTTAGATGCTGTTTCACAGCAAACACAAACACAACAAATACAGGTTCTTGATGTGTCTAAATTACCGACACCAGATGTAAAACCAACAAGTAATTTAAATGTTGCACCAAAGTTAGAGAAGCAACCAGAAGGCAATGTTGTGGCACCGTTTGAAGCAGTTATAAACACACTCGGATTTCTTGGAAGTGTTGTGTCTTACGGTGTTGGTAAAATGGTGGAGGCTGATATAAATGAAAGTTTAAAAGTGCTAAAGCAGATTGACAGCGACATTAAAAATGGTAAAAACGTAATAGACGTAAAAAACAAGTATCCAGAAGCACTTAAAAGAGTAGGGTCTATAAGCAAACTGGCAAATATTATTGGTGATGAATGGAGTATAGAAACTGTTAGAAAAATAGAAGAAAAATTAAGGCAAGGTATAGAAGGAACGCAAGAAGTAGTGATTACAGAGGAGGAAGAGCAAAATCTAAAAAGGGTAGTGAATATTATAAAGTTCAGAAGAGCAATTGCAAAGAAAACAGAACCAGAGGATGAAAAAATATGGGAGGAGGAGAAGTATGAAAAGGGAGTTTGGGGACATAGTTGGTTTGATATAGAGGAATTTAAAGCAAGAACAGTTGGTAAAACTGTAGGTGACAATATTGGTGTAGTAATTACATCTATTCTGGCAGACATAGTAACAGACCCTCTTTTGTATCTAAAACCTGTCAAGACCGCAAGGCTTGCAACTATATACTACAAAAACACACAAGAACAACTTTCAACTAAAGGAATAGGTAAATTTATAGAAGCCTTTGGCAAAGGGTTTGTTGATGCATATAGGCTTACTGACGAAGAGTATGCAGTTGTCAAATATTTGTCAGACAAAAGGTTGGCAGATAAGCTTGCAAGTATAGGGGTTGTAAGAGCTGTAAGGGAAAACCTAGGCTCGGAA
>JBCNVF010000078.1 GCA_039630355.1 Brevinematia bacterium | reverse complement strand
ATGTTCGCAGTCACTTCTTTAACCCTCTTTATATCCATCTCAATCCTCCATAAACCCAAAGAAATTCTAATCCAGAATCCCCCAGATTTCAACAAAAAAGGCAAAATGCAATAAAGCTAAGCTAAGATTTTTAACCTTCTTCTTACCCCCCCCCTGCAGGTGCTAGAGGCTGCGTAGTCAAAAAAACTCCACTTTACACCAAGCTTTTTAGATGCTTATTGAGAAAAGATTCACCCAGTCCCGTTAGGGACTGCGAGAAAAACAAAAGAAAATCTTACCTAATCGTTAAACCTCAGGACTTAACTTATTGAACCAAAACTCCGAATATTGGCAAGTTACCAGAATATTGACAAACCTTTCCTAAATCCATATATTATTTAATGGAGATTAAACCCAAGAAGGAAAAGCTTATGAAAAAAAGTTTCTTCATATACATAGTCCTAGTAGGCATAGCAATACATTGTATGGTAAGTTGCACTAGACTTGTAGATTTACTACCAAAAGGAAACCAAACAAACCAACCTCCAAAACCAACTATCTCCATAAATCACCCGACAAACAACCAAATCCTAACAACTAACTATACCAAAGTTGAAGGAACAGCATTCTGCGAAGAAGGCATCAAAGAAGTTAAGCTAAGACTCGGATCTTCCGGTGAATTCGGAACAGTAGATGGAACCACCAACTGGAGCACAAACCTATCAAACCTACCAGAAGGAATAAATACTATATTCGTGTTCGCAGTAAGTGAAAACAACGTAACAAGCACTACCAGTAGTATCACTTTCATCGTTGATACACCTCCCACTCTATCAATCCTGACCCCAACAAATAACCAGATAATAACAACATCCTCCGTCTCTGTCCAAGGAAACGCAAATGATACCCTAGGCATCAAAGAAGTTAGACTAAGACTCGGATCTTCCGGTGAATTCGGAACAGTAGATGGAACCATCAACTGGAGCACAAACCTATCAAACCTACCAGAAGGAACAAATACTATATTCGTGTTCGCAGTAAGCAGTAATGACATATCAAGTGCAATAAACTCTGTATACTTCATTATTGATCTAACACCTCCAGACATCTCTATCACCAATCCTACAAACAACCAGGTAGTCACAACTAACTCAATAACAGTCTACGGCATCGCAAGTGACAACTTGAGTCTTAAAGAAGTCTGGTTAAGACTTGGACCAGCGGGAGATTATGGCAAGGTCTCAGGAACTACATCCTGGAGTAGCAACCTATCAAACTTAGAGGAAGGCACAAACTATATATATGCATTCGCAGTTGATGAGGCAGGACTTACAAATTACACAACTAATACAATAGTTGTGGTGCTAAACGTCTATGTTTCCACCACAGGTAACGATAATAACCTTGGTATACTCAAAAACTCCCCAGTCAGGAGCATTCCAAAGGGCATAGAAGTTGCTAACCAGTATGGTGTTAAGAATATACTCGTCAGCGTAGGAGAATATACTCCTGGTAATGGACTGCTACCTACCGGCAGTAAAAGCGGAATCATACTCACTAATAGCCATCTAAGGCTCATAGGTGGATGGAACACAGATTTCAACTCAAGAATCGGACGCTCTCTGTTAGACGGAAAGAAATTATTATACCACATTATCTACTCAACTAATACCTATGGTGTGTTGATTGATGGATTTACCATAACCGGAGGATTAGCAAATGGGTCAGGAGAAGATGGTATCGGAGGAGGATTATTTCTAAGCAATGTTATCAGCTCCGTTATATCAAATTGCGTGATAACTAGCAACTCTTCCAAAGACCTCGGAGGAGGATTATTGCTTTTCTACTCGCATTCTAATACGATAGTATCAAACATCTTCACCTACAATACTAACAACTTCCAAGGAGGTGCAATATTTCTGGAAGGTGCAAATTATAACGTTATTGCCAACACAATAATAAGCAACAGATCCCTAGAAGGTGGAGGTATATACATAAATTCTTCCCACAGCAACCATATAAAAAGCGTTGTATCATCTAACCACTCTAGTGGTACTGGTGGTGGTATTTACCTATTCTTCTCCGATTTTAACCTAATAGAAGGCATAGTTGGATTCAATACTGCCCAAGCAGGCGGAGGTCTGTATATTGAAAGTTCCCACAATAATACTATGTCTAACCTAGTAGTAATAAGCAATACTACAACCTCGGATAACGCCGGCGGAGGAATATTCTTAA
>JBCNVF010000077.1 GCA_039630355.1 Brevinematia bacterium | reverse complement strand
AATTTAGGGCTGGTGAGTGGATGAGGTTTAGGGTAGTTTGGAGTAGGGACAAGGGGGTTTTGGGAGGGTATTCTGTGAAAGTGTATATTAATGGTGAGGAGGTGATAAGGGTTGCTGAGGATATAAGGAGTGTGTCGAAGTTTATGAAGTATGTTTCTATTGGAGCATCGGGTCACTGGGGTTGGTATCCTGGTGAGGATAGGAATATGTATATGAATGCATGTGGTGTATTTGATGAGTTGTATATCTGGGACTATCCTAAGCTTGACTGAGTCAGGGGTATGTTTGATGCTTAATAGGGTTGTGAAGGTATCTTGAGGTGATGTGTAATTAGTTGATATAATTTGACTTTTTTTTGAAAAAAGGTTTATAATTTACTTTACCTTTAAAGGGTAAAAGTTATGGCAAAGAAAGAGGTTAAGGCAGTTGTTAAGCTTCAAATACCTTCGGGGGAGGCAACTCCTGCTCCACCGGTTGGTCCTGCTTTGGGTCAGCATGGTGTTCCTATAATGGATTTTGTTAAAAAGTTCAATGAAGCAACTGCTAATCAGAAGGGATTGATAGTTCCTGTTGTTATAACTGTATATACAGATAGGACCTATGAGTTTGTTATTAAAACTCCACCAACTTCTGTTCTTATAAAGAAGGAATTAGGAATAGAAAAGGGTTCTTCTGCGCCTAATCTTCAGAAAGTTGGTAAACTTACTAAGGGGCAGATAAGAAAGATTGCTCAGATAAAGTTACCTGATACTAATGCGGTTACGATTGAGGCTGTGGAGAAGATGGTTATAGGCACGGCAAAAAATATGGGTATTGAGGTTGAGGAGTGAGGAGGAAGTATGGCAAGGAGTAAGAGATATCTAAAGAATGTTGCGCTTGTGGATAAAGAAAGGTTTTATGATTTAGATTCTGCATTAGATATTGTCTTTAATACTGCGAATGCTAAGTTTGATGAGAGCGTAGATGTAGCGATAAAGACAGGGCTTAAACAGGGGCAATCCATAAGAGGTAGTGTTTCTTTACCACATGGAACTGGCAGGCAGGTTAAAGTGTTGGTTTTTGCTAAAGGTGACAAAGCAAAAGAAGCAAAGGAAGCAAATGCAGATTACGTTGGTGCAGAAGAGTTGATTGAGAAGGTACTAAAAGAGCAGTGGATTGATTATGATGTTGTTATAGCAACTCCTGATATGATGAAGGAGGTTTCAAAGTTAGGGCCGATCTTAGGAAGAAAAAAGCTTATGCCAAACCCAAAGGTGGGAACAGTTACTTTTGATGTATCTAAGGCTGTTCAGGAGTTTAAGAAGGGGAAGTTGGAGTTTAGATCTGATAAGACTGGTAATGTTCATGTTTCCGTTGGTAAGAAGAGTATGGGCAAGAGTAAGATAAAAGAGAATATTCTTGTTCTTGTTAGGGAGATTAACAAAGCACGACCTGCGGATTATAAAGGTGAGTTTATAAAGAATATTAGTATTTCCTCAACTATGGGTCCTGGTGTTAAGCTCAATAAAACTCAGGTTTTGCAAGAAGCTTCTAAGCTTGGTGTTTAGGGGGTTTTTTTATGCCAAGTGAGAGAAATATAAAGCTTTACAACGAGATAAAAGAGGCGTATCAAAATTATGGAGCGAATATGATCTTTTTGGATTTTACAGGAATGGATGTTGAGAAAGTGAATAGTATGAGGAAGGAAATAAGAAAGAAGGGGGCGTTTTATAAAGTAGTCAAGAATACGCTGGGGTATAGGTTCTTTAAGGAAAATTTGGGAATAGATGCTTCTGAGGTTTTCACTGGTGTCAATGGTGTTGTTTTTGCTAATGATAATGCGTTTTTTGATGTGCTGAGGTTTTTGATTAAACTTGAGAAGGACACTCCTGTTAAGGTAAAAAACTCTCTTTTTGAAGGTAAGATTTTCAACAGAGATGCAACAATAGAAATGTCAAAGCTTCCTTCAAAGGCGGAGCTTATTGGTAGTGTTGTTGGGGCAATTGGGAGTAGTGTTTCTTCGTTTGTTTATACTCTTAGCAATGTCATACAAAGCTTTGTTTTTGTTCTTAAAGCTATTGAGGATAAAAAGTAGAATTTATGTGTCTTATGACACAAGTGGATATATTGATAGGAGGTATATATGGCAAGTAAGTTATCGGTACAAGAATTAGTTGAGGCTATATCGGGTATGACGGTAATGGAGTTGGTTGAGCTTAGGAAAGCTTTGGAGGAGAAGTTTGGGGTAAGTGCTGCTATGCCTGTTGTTGCTACTGCTGCGGTAGCTGCTTCTTCTGCTCCTACTGCTGAGGAGCCTGAAGAGAAGACCAATTTTGATATCTTCATAAAGGAAGTTGGGGATGCTAAGTTGCAGGTTATAAAAGTTGTTAAGGACATTACAGGACTTAGCTTAAAAGATGCAAAAGATATAGTTGAGAGTGGTGGTCAGAAAGCTGTCAAACAAGGTGTCTCAAAAGACGAAGCAGAGAAGATAAAGAAAGCTCTTGAGGAAGCAGGAGCAGTTGTAGAGTTAAAGTAGCCTAAGAGGACGGTTGTCCTCTCTTTCAAGAAAAATAGTTAATGCTTGTGGAGATTGTTTTCGTACTTTCTTTAAGTTATCTTGATCTTATGTTTCTAGAGGTGTAGTATGAAGTTTCAAAAAAAGTTTTTCAAGAAGGTTAATTTCTCTTATGATGTTCCTTACCTTCTAGAGCTTCAGAAGAAGTCATATGAGTCGTTTTTGCAGAAGGATGTTCCTCATGACAAAAGAGCGGTTAAGGGGCTAATGAAGTTGTTTAAGACTTTCTTTCCGGTAAGAAAAGAGGATATTGAATTTGATGTTGTGTCTTACTCCATAGATGAGCCGTTCCATACTCCTGAAGAGTGTATAAAGAAAAATCTGACCTATTCTGCTCCTGTTAGAATCAGTTTTAGGATATCTAATGCTAGAACCAAGGAGGTTATAGAGAAGCAGAGGGTTTATGTTGGTGATATACCTCTGATGACTGATAGGGCTACTTTCATTATAAATGGTGTGGAGAGGGTTATTGTCAGCCAGATTATAAAGTCTTCTGGGATAATTTTCAGCAACCGCAAAGGAGAGCTTTCGTGTAAGATAGTGCCTGAGAAGGGTATGTGGTTGGAATTTGGCATTGCTCTTAGAAAGGAGCTTATGTATTTCAGTATTGATAACAAGAAGAAGATGTTACTTACTTACTTTTTGAGAACTATTGGAATGACCTCTGCGGATATGATCAAAAACTTCTTCAATTACGAAGAGATAGATCTTTCAGATTCAAGTCATTTAACTTTCAGAAGTTTCTACCTGTATGAGGATATTTTAGATGAAGATGGTAATGTGCTGTTTCCTGTTTGCACTAAAGTTGCGAAAGTTTCAAAGTCTCAGATAACTGTTAAGGAAAGTAATGTTGTTGATATGGATACTTTCGTCAATTTTATTTCTACTTTGAAGAACAAGAAGGTGAAGATTATTTCTGAGGAGAGTATAAGGAATTTTCAACCGCTATTTAATACGATTAGGAGAGAGCTAGAAACAATTTCTTCTGACGAAGCTTTGTCGGATTTGCATAAATCTGTAAGTAGGGAAGATATACTTGCAGAAAGGGCTGTGAAGAAAGTGGCAGAGCAGGTTAGAACTGTTGGAACATTGAGTAGTCCAACTAGAGAAAACATAATGAAGGAGATTCAGAAGCAGTTATACGATGTAAGGAATTTTGACTTAGGTGAAGTTGGTAGGTATAAGCTCTTGCTTAGGCTTTATAAGGATGCCTCAGAGGAAAAGAAGAAGAGCTTGTCCTCTGTCTGGAATTTGGTTCAGGAGGATATAGTTAGGGCAATAAAGACATTGCTTCACATATACTCTACAAATGAGATAGTTGATGATATTGATCACTTGAGTAACAGAAGAGTTAGAGCAGTTGGAGAGTTAGTATACCAACAGCTGTTGCCAGTGTTTGCTAAGTTGCAAAAGGTTGTTGAGGATAAGCTTAGTGCTGACGATAGAGGAGACTCAGCTATTCAGGCTATAATAATGGCGAAACCTTTCAGTTCTTCACTTGGGGAGTTTTTTGGGACTAATCAATTGTCGCACTTTATGGATCAAATAAATCCTCTATCTGAACTTACGAATAAGAGAAGAGTATCTGCTCTGGGCCCTGGAGGATTTACTAGAGAGAGAGCTGGGTTTGAGGTTAGAGATATTCACTATTCGCATTATGGCAGGCTCTGTCCTATTGAGACTCCTGAGGGGCAGAACATAGGGCTTATTCTTTCTCTTGCAACCTACGCTAAGGTTAACGATTACGGTTTTATTGAGACGCCTTACAGGGTAGTAGTTGATGGTAAAGTTACAGACGAGGTTAGGTATGTTAACCCGATAGAGGAGGAGGACTATTATATATGTCAATCTACTGAGCCTGTTGATGAGAATAATGTGCTTGTGAACAAAGAGATTCAGGTTAGGTACAAAGGTAGGTTTGTTAAGGTTCCGAGGGAGAAAGTGCAGTTTATGGATGTTTCTCCAAAGCAGGTATTTAGTGTTTCTACTTCTTTGATACCATTTCTTGAGCATGATGATGCTAATAGAGCGCTTATGGGGTCTAACATGCAGAGACAGGCTGTGCCTCTTCTTAGGCCTCAGGCTCCAATTGTGGGAACTGGAATGGAGGAAGTTGTTGCCAAGCAAGTAGGGTATGGGGTTGTTGCACGAAAGTCAGGAATTGTTGAAAAAGTTTCTTCTACTCATATTATCGTGAAGGATGATGATAAAAAAGTTGTTGCGGAAAAGGCAGGTGTTGTGAAAAAGGTTTCACCAACAAAGATTGTTATCAAGGGTATTGATAAAACAGAGACCGAGTATGATTTAGAGAAGATCTATGATCTTGAAAGTACTACCCGCTATTCTCGGAAGCCAGTTATTGTTGTTGAAGAAGGACAGAAGGTTAAAGAAGGACAAGTTATAGTTGATGGAGCTAGGAGCGAATATACTCTTATGAAGTTTTACAGCACTAACAATAATACTTGTTATAACCAGAGGCCTATTGTTGATAAGGGGCAAAGGGTTGAAGTAGGTCAGATTATAGCTGATGGTCCTGCGATGGACAATGGTGAATTGGCGCTCGGAACAAATGTTTTGATAGCTTACATGCCGTGGTATGGCTATAACTACGAGGATGCTATTGTTATAAGTGAGAGATTGGTCAATGAAGATATACTTACTTCCATCCATATTTACGATTACGAGGTTGCGGTCAGGTCTACGAAATTTGGTGATGAGGAGGTTACTAGGGAAATTCCAGGGGTTTCTGAGGAATATCTACAGCATCTTGATAAAGATGGAATAGTTAGAATTGGCACCTATGTGAAGTCTGGGGATATACTTGTTGGAAAGACTACTCCTAAGAGTGAGGAACCTGATACACCTGAACTTAAGATACTGAAGGTCATATTTGGTGAAAAATCTAGAGAGGTTAGGGATTCTTCGCTGAGGGTTCCACATGGAGAAGGGGGTATAGTCATAGGGATTGATAGATTTACGAAGGAAAACAAGGATGAACTACCTATAGGTGTGAAAGAGCTTATAAAGGTTTATATCGCCCAGAAGAGGAAAATAAAGGTTGGAGATAAGCTTTCCGGAAGACATGGCAATAAGGGGGTAATTGCCAAAATTGCTCCAGTAGAAGATATGCCTATACTACCCGATGGAACACCAATTGACATAGTTCTTAATCCTCTGGGTGTACCGTCAAGAATGAATCTAGGACAGCTGTTTGAGACGATGCTAGGTTGGGCTGGGATAAAGCTAGGATTCCAGTATAGAATTCCAGTTTTTGAAGGTCCAAGTTACGAAGAAGTTAAAGCTGAGCTTAGGAAAGCTATGTTACCGGAAACTTCTAAGGTTAGGTTGAGAGATGGTAGGACCGGCGAGTATTTTGAGTCTGAAGTGATGGTAGGAGGGCATTATATAATGAAACTTGTTCATATGGTTGAAGATAAGATTCATGCTAGATCTATCGGTCCATATGCTCTGATTACTCAACAGCCTCTTGGTGGAAAAGCTCAGTTTGGTGGTCAGAGGTTAGGAGAGATGGAAGTTTGGGCACTAGAGGCTCACGGTGCAGCCTACACCCTGAGGGAGATGCTTACTGTGAAATCTGACGATATTGAGGGAAGGAAGAAAGTTTATGAGGCTATCATAAAAGGTAAACATTACTACGATATAGGTGTTCCGGAGTCTTTCAAAGTTCTGGTAAGGGAGCTCAAGGCTCTAGGCTTAAACGTTGAGTGTATCGTAGACGGTGAGAGTATGGCTTGTGATACTTCTGAGCAGAAGAAAGAAGAGTTTAAGAT
>JBCNVF010000076.1 GCA_039630355.1 Brevinematia bacterium | reverse complement strand
TGAGATATTCGGAACTCAGGAGCAGAAGGGTAGAGTCATATTCATGGATGCTTACCCTGTCAGTGAAATTAAATTAGAACTTGACATTATGAACCCACACTATCCTGACTACTATTCTAAGAACCAACCACCAGCAGACTGGCAAAACCCAGTTCCTATAACATTCCTAACAGTCGGTAAAACCAAATTCCAATTCTTGCTACTATCAAGAGATGAAAGTCTTCTAGAAAAAGCTACTATTCTCCTGAAAAATGCACTCAAAGAGCATGGAATAGGAGCAAAAACTTCATTAGGATATGGAATATTTGATGCCTAACAAGAGAAGATTAGTATGAGAGAAAAAGAGTTTCACGTAATAAGTACTGGAGTTTCTATAATAACAAATCTGAAATCAAAAAAGAAACTATACACTGACATAGGAATCTCTGAAGAAGATCGCTGGAAGGAAATAATGGAAAATCCAGAAGAGATCAGAAAGGTTGTTCAGATTGTAAGTGCCGACCCTATGGTAATGTCTGCAGAACTGAATACCTTCCTAAGAGTAGTCAAAGATAAAGATCCATCAAATATATCGGTTTTCCTATTCGGAACAAAAACTATGTCAAATGAGTTATGTAGGACAGCAATACAGGAATATCTCAAAACTAAGGGTTACGTATTGTATTCTCCTCAAGAGGTGAGTGGATATTTCTACGAAGCAAAATATTATCCAGAAGTTGCAGTAAGTGATTTTCAAAAAGACCTGTTTACCCTTGTGGACATTCTAATCTACATAGCAGTCAAAAAGAAAGAAGAAGGTTTTAAAGTGTTTTTCAACCCAACAGGTGGACTTAAAATGCATGTAGTAGCAACTACTATAGCTGGGTTCATAACCTCATCAGAGGTATACTACATGAATGAAGAATTTAACGATGTTGTTTTCATACCAAATCTTTTTTACCTACCTAAAGGTAAAGAACTATTGTTACTCAAAATGTTACTACAGAAAGAAGAAACTACTCTAGAGGAGCTGATTCCTAGTGAAGCAAGTAGTTGTGAAGTACAGGAGTATAAAGATGGTATCCAGAGACTAGCCCTTTATGGACTCGTGAGGATAAAGGACAACAAAATTATACTAACTGAAAGAGGATCAATAATATTGGATAAAATTAGAGAGTTGTTCTAATCTATGAAAGGAGAAATAAAACGCTAGGACTTTACCCCAATACGGAGCTAATGTGTTTCAGCTTCTAAAAGAAGTGGATAAGATTATATCTAAAGTGTGGAATGTTAATGGTTTCGTAATCTTGGAGTAGCAAGTTTTCTCCTCTAATGAGAACTAGACTTTATGGCAACTTTTCATTTGATCTTGTTAAAACTTGTTGACTTCCTTTATAATTAAAAAATATTTTATTGATAAGTCAAGGAGGTGAAGAGTTGCTGAAGCTAAAGCATGGAGTTCTTACTTTGCTAATACTTACTGTAGTTGGGATGACATTCAGTTGTATTCCAAGAAGTGATGTAGTAGGTGATTTCTGGAAGGTTGGGAGTACAAACATAAGGGTTCTTATAGATAAAAGGAAAGTTTTTAGGCTTTTCTCTACGGGTAGATTACTCTTTGTTGAAGGTATTCCGCTGGAGAGAGAGATTTCCGTGAGTTTGGATAAGACTAACATAGTTGTGAATGGAATAACTCTGGGTGAGAGAGTGGATGTTTACTCGGATGGTAATATTATCTTTGATGGGATAGAGTACAGTGGTTTTTTTAGATTAGTTGCTGAAGGGTCTGTAGTAATGGTGATTAATGTAGTAGAGTTAGAGGAATATCTAGAATCGGTTGTGCCTTCTGAGGTTCCAGCGTTATGGCCTATGGAAGTTCTTAAAGCTCAAGCTATAGTTTCTAGAACCTATGCTCTGAGAAGAATATTAGACAGTAAAGGCAAGGAGTATGATGTCTTAAGCTCCTACAAATCGCAAGTCTACTCTGGAGTTAAAAAAGTACATGAACGGACAAGCAGAGCAGTAAGAGAAACAAGGGGGGTTGTTATAACCTACAAAGGAGAAATCATATCTGCGTTCTTTCACGCAAACTCAGGAGGATTGATAGAGTCTCCTGAGGTGATAGGAGCAAGGTATCTACCATACCTAAAGCCGTCTGTTGATAGATTCTCTCAAGATACCTATAGATCTTTCTGGAGCACCTACATCCCGAAGGGTAGCTTTTTGAAAGGGCTCTTTGGTAATGACAATCTAAAACTGGTTGCAATAGAGATTCCTTACAGAATGCCTTCAGGATCGGTTAGGGAAATAAGGGTAACTGCAACTGATGGAAAAGACAAAGTTACAGTGGAAATTGATGTAAACAGATTTAGAGAAGTCTTTCCATCTGTTCTAAGCCCTAAGTTTGAAATAGAAACCGATGGATATGGAATAACATTTAAGGGTTACGGTTGGGGCCATGGCGTTGGAATGTCCCAATGGGGAGCTAAGGCAATGGCAGATCAAGGATATAATTACAGAGAGATAATAAAGTATTACTACAAAGATGTTGACATTGAGAATTTATACTGATCAACGAATATCAGAAAACGAGGTAGTATAACATAACTCCAAATGAAGCAAGCATAACACCATCAAAAACATCAAAAACACCTCCTAATGATAGAAATATATGCCCTGAGTCTTTCGTATCAAAAAACCTCTTCATCAGTGATTCAATTATATCCCCAAAGAAACTGAGAAATACCACTACTAATGCCAATATGATAGCATCAGTGTAAGACGGAATGAAGATAAAGCTTTGGTATCCCACAGAGTCCAAAATAAACTTAAATAATATTCCCCCTATGATTCCAAGAACTAACATTCCAATTGTGCCTTCAAGAGTTTTGTTTGGACTTGCTAGAAACAAAAGTTTTATCCTACCTAATGTTTTACCTATCACCAGTGCCCCTGCCTCAGAAAACCAACCTACCCCCAGAGTAAACGCTAAAAAGAACGTTTTATTACTGATATCAATTAGTTTTAATGTTAACATTGATCCCACTGAGAGCACAATATACGTAGAGCTGACTGACAGAATACTATCGCTTATTAAGTAGTTGTTCTTTGATATATTTAAGGCGGAAAGTGACAAATTCAGGATTAAAAGTGATAGAAATAGTGACAAAATTATCATCGCTATACTTCCAAAGTCTCTAACTGTAGGTTCTTCACCCAATGCTAAGTTTTGTAATGGAAACTTGTCTGTTATACTTATTGATGAGAAAACAATGATTGAAATTGTTACGAATATAACGAAAGTAGTTTTTTTGAATTTGGGGATGTAGAAATATTTTTTTTCAAACATTTTTACTATCTCAAAAAATATGGCAAGAGCTAAAATGATGAAGAAAAAGTAGACAGATCCAAAGTAAAGTGGGGAGTCAAACCAAGGAAGAGCAACAAAGAGAATTATTGGAGCTAGAACAGAAGAGATCAATACTCTCTCTTTTAGTTCTTTACTAAACATAGTCTTTCTCTTTTAAGTAGGGAATATTCTACAGGAATACCTGTGAGTTTTTCCATTTAGAGTTGGTTTTACGGTGAAGTCTAGAGTTTACTGTGTAGTTTCTTTGGGGATTTCGTGTTGGTGATGTAGAATTACTTATTGGAAAGCTGAGTTTGCTAAGATGTGAAGTTTTAGGGTTAAGAAATTGTAGTAATTGACAAACTTGCTTGCTTGGGATTAAATTTTATTCAAGCGTAAGATAGGGGGTGAAGATGTCAAAAGAAGAGGTTTTGCAAATGCTCAAATCAGTTTATGACCCAGAGATAGGTATTGATATTGTAAATTTAGGTCTTATATATAGGGTGGATATAAGTGAGGATGGTAAAGGCATTGAGGTTGATATGACACTTACCTCCCTAGGGTGTCCGTTAGGACCTTTTCTTATGAATGCGGTTGAGGAAATACTAAAATCTAAGTTTGAGAAAGTGAAATTGAACCTTGTGTTTGAACCACCTTGGACACCAGAGAAAATTTCGGATGAAGGAAAACAGGCTTTGGGAATCCTCTAATGGATCTTAAAGTATTTGGAGATATGGTTTTGCTTATATGTATTTGGAAAAGGTAGCAATTGATTATCTTAAGGGTGTGAACATAGCAAGGATATTCAAGAAGTATTTTATTTCAGAGAATACTAACAAGAGTATAAACATTAAGGGTAGTAATAACGAGTTTTTGGAACATCGTGAATACTACTATTCAGATGAACTTAAGAATGTTAATTGGAAGCTCTATGCTAAGATGGGTAAACTGTATACCAAGGTTTTTTCAACGGATATAAGTAACGAAGTTTTGATACTTTTTGATATATCAAAATCAATGTTAGCTGGTAAGAAGATTTTGAAGCTTGAGTATTCAAAGTATCTTGTGAGTATAGTAGCTTACAAGCTTGTTACTGAGGGATACAAAGTTGTATTTTCTACTTTTGACAGTAACATTTATGAGACATTTGTCTTTAGTGAGAAGAACTTTCAGAAGTTTGATTTATTGCTAAGGGAGATGAGGTGTGGTGGTATTACAAACTTCTCAGAGGTTTTAAGGAAGCTTCCTAGCTATATGGGTAGTAATTCAAACCTACTCGTGATTTCGGATTTTCTGTTTATTTCTGCTGGAGAGATTTCAGTGCTTAGAAAGCTATTTCCTAAGAGAGATATTGTTTTGTTTCAAGTGCTTTCAGCGGAAGAGATTTCTTTCATAGATGGTGATTTTGTGGAGCTTGTTGAACCTGAGAGTAACGTGAGAAAGCTTGTTCAAGCAAAGGAGGCTCAGAAGAAGTATATTCAGGCACTGTCCTCATTCCTTGAGCAGATATACATATCTTCATTCTCAAGCAAAATCCCTATGATCACTTTCTCAACCGATATCCCTTACTACGTTGTGTTGAAAAAGATCTAGAAAACTTTTCGGTTTCCGAATATCTTTTTATATGGATTCTTTTCTTAGGAAAGAACTTCTTAGAGATACTGTCTATTGTCTTTCTGATGGTAGAAAAGATAGGGAGCTTTCTTGTAGGAAGGCAAAGTTTTACATCCAGATGGTGATGATCTCAGTTTTTTCACTCATAGTGATAGGGTTAGCTTTCGTTCTCTCTACAACTTACTCTTTGTCCTTGCATAAGTTTGGAAACCCGTTTGTTCTTTTTGGTAGACAGTTTTTGTGGGTAGTGGTGGGTATAGTTGCTATGCTGGTATTCTCTAGGATAGACACTTCTGTTTATGGTAAGTTTGTGAAGTTTATTTTACTTTTTGGAATTTTGATTAGTATTCTTCCGTTTATTCCTGGGGTTGGTAAAGCTAGAGGAGATGCGTATAGATGGATAAACTTGGGAATTCTGAATATCTCTTCTTCAGAGATAGTGAAAATGGTTTTAATACTCTATATATCGGTAGTGCTTTCAAGGAAGAAAGATAAGAGTAATTTTCTCAATGTTTTCTTACCGATATTTGTGGTGTCTGTCTTGTTTTTTGTAGTAGTATCTTTGCAACTGGATGTGTCAATGGCTTTTCTCGTGTTAGTTAGTAGTATAGTCATTATGTATGTTGGTGGTATACCTCCACTGCAGGTGATTTTGACGGTTCTAGTGTCTTTTTTCTTTATTCTACTTTTTGGGGAGAAGTTTCCATACCTTCAGAATAGGATTTTAGCATTTCTTGATCCTTGGTCCGATCCTTTTGGCAGAGGTTACCACTCAATATATATGGTAAAATCTTTCCAGAATGGCGTTTTTGGGGTAGGGGTAGGTAATGGAAGTATAAAGGAGAAATACCTTCCCGAGGCACATACAGATTCTGTGTTTGCTGTAATCGGTGAAGAGGCAGGGTTGATTGGTGCTTTGGTTGTTCTTACTCTTTTTACCACTTTCTTTTATTACTCTCTCAAACTTGCTGTGGAGGTAGAAGACTTGTATAGAAGTTCTCTGATAGTTGGTTTTTCAACAGTCATTTCGGTATGGGCTATAGTTAACATCATTGTTAATATAGGGTTACTACCACCAACAGGAACAAACCTACCTCTTCTGAGTTACGGAGGAGCAAATATGGTTACATCGCTTGCCGGGGTAGGGATAATCTATAGGTGTTACAGGGAATTTAGTACATGTAGGAAAGACACATAAACGAAAGCTTAAAAAGGTTTGGATTAGTGTCCTCCTGCTGGTGCACCTCCTCCTTCACTTGCTTTCTTAACCTTGGGAAAAACATACTTTGTTCTATCCTTCCCAAAAAGATTACCATACCTCACTCTGACCTCAAGGTCAACAAGTTTACCATCTGGGTATAGAGTTTCATGAAGGCTTTTGAAGACTACTAGGTATCTGAATACTCTAACTTTCTCATAGTCTCTTAGGAAGATAGTAGGCGAAAGTAGGACAGATTTGTCATAATACTTACCTCCAGTTGATAGAGCTAAGGTTTTTAGCTCGTTGTTGGTGGAGAGGGAAATTACATAGATAGGTATAAAGTTGTTATAGGCGTAGTCTAGAAGTGTATAGATGTCCGTGAGAGAACTGTCGGACTCAAGGTTACCAGAGGATATGACAAGAACTGCGTTTCTTCTGACAGAGTATAGTAGTTCCGTTACCGCCGTTGAGATTCCATCCAAAATCTTATACCTTTCTGAAGGAGCTGTGAATTTTTTCTCAATGAATTCCAGAGGAGTTAAAACTGATACATTTGTTTTTCCAAATGTCACAAAGTTTTCATCAACTATTGACAGGTTGATGTGATCAGATGGTCTGAGTTGCTCTAGTAGTTCTCTGAGAAAACTGGTGATGATGTCAATATTTTCAAAAACCTCTTTGCTTTTTTCAATGACTATGTAGAGACTTTTTCTTTTTAGGAAAGAATAGGTCTGTTCACATTCTGGCATGACTATGCTAGCTCCTGATTCTAGAACTTCAAAGTTGTAACTCCTTAGATTATCAATAAAGTCCTGTTGGATATTCCGCACCCCTACTAGAACTCCTATCATTGGAAAATGCTGGGAGAATACACCTTTTATGTCAACATCTAAGTTGTAAGTATGTAGGTATTCATTTCCAAGGACCTCTATTCTGTTTTCCTCTGTGCTAAGAGCGTAGATCTTGTTCTCATATCCAATAGCTACATCGTCAAACTTATGTCCCTCTACTATGCTTGAGGTATTGCCTTCTCTTGAGAGGAGGAATATGCCATTATCACTTGCGACTACAAAACTGTCTCCAAATGTGCAAAACCCGTTTATCATATCTCTGAAAGTAAGAGAGTATAGATGTTCTCCATACTTAGAAAATACCTTTATTTCGTTACTATCGGAAACGAAAATTTTCCCTGAATACACTTCAAGGTCTTTTGGGTTGTGTAGTGAAGCTTCAGGAAAGGAGAACAATACTCTGCCATCTTCCTTGCTGATTACCAGTATTTTCTTACTTAGCGTATCAAGTATATACAACCACTCGTCCAGAATGCTTATCTTTCTGAAGTTTGTTCCACTAAATTTAAAGATCTTCTTAGTGTTGATGTTTAAAACATTTAGATTGAACCAGCCTTCGGAGTATTCGTATAGCTCTGAGAAACCCAGAAGCCAGAAGACCTTTTTATCATCATCGTAGGCAATATCCACTATTTTCTTGCCTAGAGTATAATGTGAGAGTGAAAATTGATTGTCAAAAGTTAGAAATTTGCCGTCAGAGAAGGAATTTATAGCGATTCCTTTCTCAGGGAAAAATCTTATACTGCTAGGTAGAGAGAATACTTTTCTATTTGAGAGGATTCCGTATATATTTGTCAGGCTGAAGTATGAAAGAGGAAGCTTATAGTTGAATGATAGGGATAGTCTTGAGTAAATGGAGGAGAGTTTAGGTAGAACGAATGTTGAAAGCTCGCTGTCTTTTATTTCCTCAAGCAGGTCTATAGCGTTTTTTATTTTTCCTGAGTTAAAGTAGGCTTTGGCTAGAAGGTACTTTGTCTCAGAAGGGATAGGGTTATAGAATATTGACTTACTGAGAGAATATATTGCTCTGTTGTAGTTCATGGTGGAAAGGTAATCAATACCCTCTATGAGGAATTTTTCTCCTAGGCCAAACTTAACATCTTTAAACTTTTCTATTTCTTCCACAATTTTACTTTTTGTAGCTATTAAATTAGTTTCTTCTAGATTTTCGCTATGATGGTTAGGAGTTTCACACCCCAAGGTAATACTTACTGCAAGTATGAGTGGAATTACTTTGATGTTAAGTATTTCTAGTAGAAGTAGGTTAAACTTCAATTTCCATTCCTTCTCTTGCAACATATATTTTGAACTTAATACCTTTCATCCTAAAGTAGTTTTCAATGTAGTGTTCTATCAGCATCATGTCTTCGTCTTTTCTGTTTGGGTCTAGGTGGAATAGGATTATTTTCTTAGCCATTGCTTTTATTCCGAAGTTTATAGCGCTGGGAATTGATGAATGCCCCCATCCTTTTTTGGTGGTGTACTCTTTCTTTGTATACTGAGCGTCTATTACAAGGATGTCTGCATTTCTGGCAAACTCTAATATTTTTTCTTCTGATGGAATGTTTTCTTTTCCAACTATTCTAACCATTTGGGAAAAATAGTTTCCTCCTAGTATCTGTGGTTTGGGTATATCTACTTCAAAGTCAAATAATGTGACTACTTTTTTGCCGTTGTATTCAAAAGAATAGCCAAGGCAAGCTGTGGGGTGATAGAGGTAAATTGTTGAAACCGTGGTTTTTCCTATTTTGAAAGTCTCACTTTCAAGTTCTCTAAACTCAAGGTAAGATGCAAGATCTTCCATCTTGACAGGGAAATATATGTATCCCATTTGTCCACTTATCATGTTTCGTAGTTTTCCTAACATGCTGGGACCGTATATTAGAATTTTATACCTGTAGTCAAAAATTGGTGAAAAGAAGGGAAGTCCTTGGATGTGATCCCAATGGGTATGTGTTAATAACAGATTTATCTCGTACTTTGGGTATGAGGACTTTATCTTCTCTCCTAGTGCTCTGATTCCTGAGCCTGCGTCTATGATGAAGATTGTTTCGTCGTTTCGGATCTCTATACAAGATGTATTACCACCATAAACGGCTGTAGTGAGTCCCGGAACTGGTATTGAGCCTCTAACTCCCCAAAACCTTATGATCATTTTCCCTTTTTTTCTTCCTCCTGAGAGGTTCCCATCTCGGACAGCGCTTTTTCTATTTCTTTATTGACCCATCTTTCAAATCTTCCACTCTTTAGCACTTCAGAGAAGGTTTTAATAACCTCAGGTTTATCAACATTTTTTAACGCTCTTACGGTTTCAAAGGCAATCATGTTGTTGTCAACAGATTTAATAACTCTGTCAAGGAAGATGAAAGCTTTTTCAGATCCTTTTCCAAGTTTACCTATTGCCCTTATTATCTCTATTCTGTAGGGAATAGACTTAAACCTGTCGTAGTTGTCCACCAAAGGTTCTAGTGCTCTCTTGTCTCCTAGTTCTCCCAGTGCCCAAATTGAGGCTAAAATGACCTCATCAAATCCTTTTTCAACAGAGGAACCTGAGAATAGGAATATGGATATAAGTCTATCAAATGCTTTTTTAAGTTTTAATTGTCCTAGCCTGTATACAGCTTTTTGGGCGATTTTGTAGTTATCTGAGTAAGTCAAGTCTATCAGTAGGTCTACATCCTCAGGTCCGAAGGAAAAGATCACATCTTCGGGTTCCTGCTTTTGCTCCTCTTTGGTAGATACTAGAGGTTTTTCGGAAGACTCTTTTTTCGTTTGAGCCCAAGCGCATACTACTACTATGAGCATGATGATGATAGCTAATCTTGTGATTTTCATCTATTCCTCCAAATCTACTAGAATATAGTAAAAGAACTTTCTGCTACCTTCAAGATTTTCTGGCGATAGGGATAATTCTTTCACCCCAGTCCATTGTTGTTTGCATTCCTTGGGAAACAAATATCCCAACTATGAAGTATGATTGTAATAAAAATACACTCCAGAATGCTCTCATTCTTTCAACTGGTTCTCCTTGAACAAAGAGCGCAAAGAGCACTAGGAATGTAAGCCATATAAAGAGCAAGGAGAAACTAAAGTTGATATCTTTTTTGAATAGTCCTATTAGGCCGGGTATGATAAGCAAATACAATGCGATGTGGAATTGTTGTAAATGTATTTTTACGAGATCCCAGAGCATCATAAGGTTGTAGTAAAGAGGTGTTCCACTAAGCCCACCATATTGCTTTCTTAAGATGTGTGTCCATAACACATCCAGGCTTTTTATCTCTCCCCATGTCAGTACTCTTATTTCAGCTTCGGGCATGCTGTATATTGCTATGCTTCTTATCCAAAGATATCCGTAAAACACAACAATGGGGAGCATGAAAAGTAAAATTCCCCAAAACGAAGTCTGGAGTAAATCTCTGACCCATCTATCTTCTTTGTTATCTGGATAGAGATACCCTGCTAAGCCGGCAAAGATCATAGGCACAAAAGGTGCAATTGTGATAATCCAAGCTTGCTGAGGAGAGATAGGACCTAACACTTTCCAGCCATTGTAGTAGAATAGGACTATAGCTAGTATCAGGGATAGTAGAAACCCGATAATCAGTAAGAATTTGGTAGACAGGAGGTCTCTAATCTTGAAAGTGACCTTGCCCCATAGAGCGGAAAATACGATTAGAACTATGAGTATGCTTATTGGAATTATGTAACCGGCAGAAAGGTGATGATCAGTTAGACTTAGTCCCATTGCGAAGAAAAGAAGTATCAGGTATCTGCTTCCTATGTAAGGTTCCTTGGTGTGATAGTAGTTAAAAACCACATCTTCATACCAGAGCATAAATGCTATTAGGACAAGTCCGTTTAAGAGGCTATGTAAAGAGTAAACTTCCCCTATTATTGACTGATCCCAAAGAAGATTGGAGAAACCTATAGCTAAACTTCCCAAGATAGCAGGAAGGTATATCCTTAGATCTATACCGTTGATGTTCCTTACAATGTCAGGTTTTCTTGTAATTCCAAGAATTTTGAGAGCGAATAGGAAAAAAACAAACGCAGTTGCAGAACCTGCGAATGCGGACATAAGATTTATCCTGTAAGCAACATTACCAAATGGAAGATAGGAGAAAAACTTCCCCAAAATTGCAAATAATGGATATCCTGAAGGGTGTGGTGCACCAAAAGAGTATGTTGTAGTTGCAAGCTCTCCATGATCTCCGGCAGCAACGGATGGTGTTAAAGAGATAACGTAGTTGATGAATACTAGTATGAACACTCCTAGACCGATAAACAGATCTCTAAGCCTATAGGAATAAAACTGGTAGTTCTGGTAAAAACTTTCGGAGATAAATGGATTGATATTTTTTATCATTCTTCTTCTCCTTCCTGGTTAATTATAAAGACTTGAGGTTTGTATCTCAAATTAAAGCGATGGATGAAATTAATCTCATGATGTTATTTTTTGGCTCTTTAGCTTTTTGCTTTCTTTGGGCGTCCTGACTAAAGTTTACAGGGAAGTTTGGTAGAAATTAAAGTGAAAAACCTCCTCTTGCCTCGTAAAATAAAGGCAAAAAGAGGCACATATGAATCACAGAAAAACTGTAAATCACTTCCACAAAAAATACCAAACTCTTGACCAAATTTCACTTATTAAAAGTGAAAAATACTTTAGTTCTAATTTACAATGTTCTTGTAGACGTAAGGAGGTAGGCCATTATGAGAAGAGTGATCGTAGCTTTTTTAGTGACTTTTGTTCTATCCTCGGTAATTTGTCATGGTTTGGATGTAGCTGTTCTGGCGGGAATGCCTTTCTATGCTGATGGAACCGGAGTTGTAGGTGAGGTGAGTATCAACGAAAATATGAACAAACTGATAGGAGCCCCTATCTATGTAAAATTTGGTTTGGGGTTTCAGTATGCTCAGGGATCTGAAAATAACTATGTGGTAAACCTAGTTGATTTCGGAGCTATAGTAGGTGGTGCATATTACTTTACATTTGATAAAGTGATTATGTTCGGCGGATTGGATTTATCTCTTTCATACGGTAATAGTTTCAACGACTTTGCTAGTTCAGGAAGTGTAGGTGTTAGTTTTAGACCTAATGCTGGAGTTGGTTACTCTCTTACAGACAAGTTAAGGATATTTGTAAGAGCAGGCTATAACTCAGGGTTGTATCAGAGTTACATTGGGTACGTCTTCTTTAATCTTGGATTGAGTTTGGGACTATAAGTTCCACTTTCTTACTCTCGTAATAACCTATTGGGAATGAGATCTTTAGTTGCAAGTATTTATGTGGTTAGTTCACCATTCTAACTCTAAGTTGTAAACAAAGGAGGGAGTATATGAAAGGAAATCCGAAGATAATAGAATCTCTAAATTCTCTTCTTGCGGATGAATTGACTGCTATCAACCAGTATGTGGTTCATGCTGAGATGTGTGCTAACTGGGGTTACGAAAAACTTCATGAGTCTTTTGAAAAAAGAGCAATTGACGAAATGAAACATGCAGAGATGCTTATAAGAAGAATTCTGTTTTTGGAAGGGAAACCGATAGTTTCCAATCTTAGAGAGATAAAAATAGGGTCTGAAGTTCCGAAGCAGATAGAGAACGACAGAGAAGCTGAGGAGTATGCAATCAAAGCTTATAACGAGGCTATAAAGGTTGCAATAGAAGTTGGAGATTTTGCTACCAAAACCATGCTTGAGGAGATACTAAGAGATGAAGACAGACATATAGATGAATTAGAAGAACTTTTGGATCAAATACACCATATGGGCTTACCTGTTTTTTTGAGTGCTATGATCAAGGATGAGAAATAATGAGATCTTATGGTAAATGAGAAATATGCTCTAGTTAGTGTATATGACAAAGAAGGGATTGTAGAATTTTGCAGAAATCTGAGCGATTTGGGATATAAGATAATTTCAACTTCGGGAACTTACAAGCTACTTAGGGAGAGTGGAATAGAGGTAATTGAGGTTTCATCTATCACAGGTTTTCCGGAGATACTTGATGGTAGGGTGAAAACCCTTCACCCTGTTATCCATGGTGGAATACTTTACCGAGACAAAGAGGATCACAAAAGCCAGATTGCTACTTATGGGATTCCCAACATAGAGATAGTAGTTGTAAACCTTTATCCATTTGAAGGAACAGTAAGGAAAACTTCCAACCTTGAGGAAATAGTTGAGAATATTGACATAGGTGGTCCTACTCTGGTTAGATCTGCAGCTAAGAACTTTGAGAGGGTTTTAGTAGTTACCGATAAGTCAGATTATTCGGCAGTTATAGAAAGGCTAAGAAATGGGGAGAATACTTTAGAGTTTCGTATAAATCTTGCTACTAAGGCCTTTAATCACATTGCCAGATACGATGCGGTAATTGCTAGCTTTTTTAGTAATTACTCATCCGAAAAGTTTCCGGAAGAGACAGCTATACCTCTTAGAAAGATACTGTCACTGAGGTATGGGGAAAACCCGCATCAAAGTGCTTCTGCATATGCGTTGTTTACTTTGGACAAGGTTCTGTCGGTGTTCTCGGGTGAAGTTCTTTGGGGAAAGGAACTTTCTTACAATAACATTCTTGATTCGGATGTAGCATTAGAGATGGTGAAGGCGTTTTCCTCAGAAAACTTTTGTTGTATAATAAAGCACAATACACCGTCAGGAGCAGGTATAGGAAGAACTCTTTATGAGGCTTATGAAAAAGCGTTTAAGTGTGATCCTATTTCGGCCTTTGGAGGAATAGTGGGCTTTTCTCAGAAAGTAACAAAGGAACTTGCAGAGAGATTTGTGGAGACATTTTACGAAGTTGTTATAGCTCCGGATTACGAGGATGAGGCTCTGGGGATTCTAAAGGGTAAGAAAAACTTAAGAATAATTAGGGTGAAAAACCTAGATTACCAGCACGGTAGGTTTGAAATGAGGAGTATAAACGGTGGGGTACTACTCCAAGAGAAAGACTCTTTGGTTGAGGAGATCAGAAGATGTAGGGTAGTGACAACCCGAAAGCCTTCGGAAGATGAATGGTTGGATCTACAGTTTGCTTGGAAAGTTGTGATGTTTGTCAAATCAAATGCAATAGTAATTGCTAAGAACTTATCTACAATAGGGATATGTGGTGGGCAAACATCAAGAATTGATTCCGTAAGAATAGCGATAGAAAAAGCTAAACGAATGGGATTCTCGTTAGAAAAAGCGGTATGTGCGTCAGAAGCTTTTTTCCCATTTAAGGACAGTGTAGAACTTTTAGCCAAAGAAGGTATAACTGCGATAATACAGCCTGGAGGTTCTGTCAGAGATGATGAGTCAATAGAAGAGGCAAATAGAAACGGTATTGCTATGGTATTTACCGGTGTTAGACACTTTAGACACTAAAAGACTGAAACCAATTAGTTGAAGTTTATCTCAAGTAACTCGGGAGACTTCGCTTTTATTATCTCTCTTATTCTCTCTATTGCTCTGTTTTCAATCTGCCTTACTCTTTCCTTAGTAAGCCCCATTATCTCACCAATTTCTTTGAGAGATAGAGATCTTCCATAAAAACCATACCTATACTTTATTATCTCTCTCTCTTTATCCGGAAGCGATTCAATGATATTTCTAACTTCCTCTGCAACAGCTTTCTTTAAGACAGTTTTCTCAGGATTTTCCACCGTTTGATCCTCTATATTTAGAAACTCATCATAGGTTGTCTCGTTGTCACTATATATACTATCTTCAA
>JBCNVF010000075.1 GCA_039630355.1 Brevinematia bacterium | reverse complement strand
TTGAAGTATTGTGTATAATATTGTGTATAGTATATAGAAAAGCAAGGCAATAAAGGTTATCATTGGAGGGAATATGACGATAGACTTTATTAAGATAAAAGACAAGATTCTTTCAAGCAAATTCCTGAAAGGAGATGTCTTTATTGAAGAAACTAAAAGCACTGTTGTGAAATTTGAAAATAGTAAATTAATATCCATAGACAAAGCGGAGAAGGAAGGAATAGGGGTAAGAATTATAAAGGACAGTAGAGTCGGCTTCTCCTCTTCAAACGACTTCACTAAAGTGGATGAAGTCTTTGAAAAAGCAATTGACGTAAGCAAATACGGAGAGGAATTAGATATAACATTCCCCAAGCAACCTTCATATGTTCTTCCCATCAAGGTTTATGACACTTCTCTAGAGAATGTCAATGAAAGAGATATAGTAGAGTTTGGAGAAGAGATAATAGGCACTATTAAGGAGATAAACCCTAATATTGAGGTAAACCTAAACATAGAAAAATCTTTTATCAAGAAAACAATAATAAATTCATCAGGTTTAGATTTAACGCTTTCCAAAAGCATATGGGGGATAGAGATAGCAGGAGTTTACGTCAACGATGATGAGAGCTTACTATGGCTATATGACAGCAAGTATACCACCAGGTATGATATTGACTTCTCTTCCATGGTTTCCTACTTGCAGAATATTTTCGTCTTTTCCAACAAGGACAGAGGAAGCATCAACTCAGGGAAATATACCGTCATTTTTGCTCCTAATGCCCTACAAACACTTATAAACATTCTATGTATCTCCCTAAATGGTGAAAATGTCTACAGAGGTATCTCTCCAGTAAGAGATAGCATCGGTGAGAAAATATTCTCCGAGAAGTTTTCGCTGATAGACTCTCCACACCTTGATTGGGCTATCAACTCACAACCTTTTGACGACGAGGGAGTAATAACAAACTACAATGAAATTATCTCAAATGGAGTTTTGAAATCCTTTGTAAACGACCTTAGGACAGCATACCTACAAGGCCAAGTTTCAACAGGAAACGGATTTAGAACTTACTCCTCTTTACCAAAACCTTCGTTTTCAAATATAATTGTTCCCAAGGGTGATAATAACCTAAGAGAAATGATATCCTCAATTGACAAGGGGCTTATCGTATACAATGTTCTTGGAGGAGGACAAAGCAATGTTAACGCTGGGGAATTCTCCGTTAATGTTGAAACAGGATTAGTGGTTGAGAATGGTAAAATTCTCGGTAGAGTCAAAGATGTGATGATCTTCGGCAATGTGTTTGACCTGTTTAAAGCAGTAATTTCGGTTTCCAAAGAAACGAAAGCAGAACACAATGCAATACTTCCATACATCATGTTTGGCGATGTCAACGTAGCATCCAAAAATGCGTAATATATTGAATGTTTTTGCAATATTGGGGAGAGCATTCTATGAAGCATTGGCGTATGTTGGGGAGCTTGCTATATTCTCCTACAGCGTTTTGAAAAACTTTTTCAGAAAACCCTTTTATAAAAAAGAACTTCTTGAAGCATTAGTAGAAATAGGCTATAAATCGCTACCAATAGTCGTCACGATATCATTCTTCACGGGAATGATAATGACATTGAATGTTGGTAAAAGCATGGACAACATCGTCAAAGGTACTTCACAGTATATAGGTTCTGGAATAATGCTTGTTATGATAAAAGAGTTTGGACCTGTGCTTACAGCAGTAGCATTGATAAGTAGAGTAGGAGCGGGTATAACCGCACAAATTTCAACAATGAAGGCAACAGAACAACTAGATGCCCTGAAAATCATGTCAATTTCTCCCATTAGGTTTCTAGTAGTGCCTAAAGTCCTAGGAATGGTTATAATGATGCCTTTTATCTCGTCCATTGCCGTAGTTTCAGGTGTGCTTGGAGGAATGGTAATGGCAGTGATCTACCTGGACCAAAGCGTTTTTACCTACATAGACAAAACACTATTCGTCCTACGCTCTAGACATATACTGGATATGATAATAAAAAGCTCAATTCTTGGTTTCTTCATAGGAATAGTCAGTTGCTTCTACGGAATGAGATCTGAGGGGGGAGCTAAAGGCGTAGGAGTTTTTACTACAAAGTCCGTCGTTGCCTCAGTAGTAACCATAGTAATCATTGACTATATAGTAACATACATTCTCATGATGATAAAATAGCATCGTCACAAAACCTCAATCCACACTAAGTCCCTCAGATTCTTGTTGAGAAAAATATTCACCCAGTCCCGAAAGGGACTGCGAGAGAAATAAAAAACTATACCTAAAAGCATTTACTCAGTTCTGTCGTGGATCATAAGAGTAGCAATCTGATATAAACTTTGGAACCTTACAGATTAGTGATAAAACATCCTAAAAGCATTTATAATTTCCTCCGGTTATGAAAGTGTTTCTGATCGGCGAAGGAGACATAGTTGATATCATAGTGGAGGAGTTCATCAAGAACAATGTTGATGTTTACCTTGTTTCTTCCGAACCTCACCCTTCGTTAACCGAAAGCTATGAAAAGGTTGAGGACTACTCAAAATTGGATGAAAACTTCTTCAGAGAAAAAGAGGTGGATTCTTTTGATAAGTGCATAATCGCCCTTAGGGAAGAGAAAATCCTAGAGATGATAAACATATCCTCTCTCCTAGCCCAACTCGGAGCAGATGTTCTAGCAATCCTCCCCAACAGAAAATACGAAAGCATCTTCAATAAGCTTGGCATAAATTTTACAGTTCCTTCTTATGACACTGCTTTCAAGACTGTAGGTGAAATCCTTTTAAAATCTGGACCTGTAGAGAACGTCCTACCATTCGTTGAAGACTATTTCGTTGCTAGAGTCAATATTCCTCCAGACTCAAAAATATGCAATAAGAAAGTTAGTGAACTTGACCTTAGAAACAAATTCAACATAAGCATAATAGTTGCCTTTAGGAAAGATTACGTTCTTCTAGAGAAAGGTGTTTTGAAAGGTTTTGAGGAGAAAATTGATGTTAAAGCTCACACGGTTTTAACTGAGAATATGTCAATAATAATTGTAGGGCCACTTGACGGAATAAAGAAATTCATTGACTACCTTTATTATGAAAGCTAACCTCTAGTATCACTTTATCAGGAAGATCATATAAAAACTTGTCAGGGTTCAGCTTAGCTATATCCAACTCCTTTATTTCCTGAATCTGTGAAGAGATCTCATCCCCAGATATGAAAAAGAATCTATCCTCCTCCTTTATCTTTGAGAAATTGAAATACCTCTTGTGTAAAGGCATAGGAATCATTGCATTTTTTTTCGTAACCAAAATTATGGAAGTCTTTCCATCATTCACCACATCCATACTCATTCTATCATTTCTCACCACCCCACATAATATGTTAGTATCAACTTCTATTGGACTCACAACGGACACTATATTCCTTATCTCCCTAGGAAGCCTATGGATATTTATCCTGCCTCTATGGAAATATTCCTCTACTACTCCCTTGATGATAGATGCAAGTACTAGAGTATGCACCGACTCTGGCACTATCCATACTATACAGAAAAATACGCATTGCCCCATGTCTTTTACTTTGCATACAGTAGGTCTGTCAAGAGAATCACTGATGATGGTTCTTATTGAAAATAATTCCTTGTTTACACTGACCGGAGTTAAAACTGACCTTACAAGAATGTTACTGATACCCCGGGACTTCTGTTTTAAGATTTCACCACTTCTTTTCCACAGAGATACCCCCGTCAGGGAATTCAAGTAACTTCCTAGAAGTTGTGCTACCAAGTTTATGGTTCTTACTTCACTAGCAGTTAAAACGTCCCCCATCACCATCTTCCCAAGTATCACTATCCCGAAAAATTTACTACCACTCTTAACCACCATTACATACCTTGAGCCTCCAATTACACTCTGAGAGGATCTATTTTTTCCCTCCTTGTAGTATTCTTCTACTTCCTCACTAGGTATAATATATTCCCTTGACAAAAACAGAGTCTTGCGCACATCCGGGGGAAGCAACTTATAGGAGATAAACCTTGAGAATGAAAATCCCAGCATTCTACCTAACTCTCTGTTAACAAACAGCAGAAACTTGCTAATGCTATCCACTCTCTTAAACTTCTCAAAAATGTTTGATATCAATTCTCTATTAAAATAAACCGTTCTAATTTTAAGCCTCGCTTTCGCAAACAAGAATAGAGGTATAGACACCAAGATAAAAGTTGCAGAGAGTATCAGGAATAGGGTAACTTTTGGAATCCCCTTTGCCACCTCAAACAGCACAGCATACAGTCCAGCAAAAGCTAGAGATATTGCAAGAATGACAGAAAGATCTACAGATATTCTTCGCACAAACTGCAACGAGTTGGTCATCAAGGTTGATATTACCAGTATAGGATAGCCAACGATAAGAAAAGGTATGTAATATGAAGGTATACCAATCAAAGTAGTGAATATTGCCAAAAATGAAGGCAACAGTATAAACATTAACGCTCCTACAGACAATAGAGATAGAACTCTAGCTAACTGATATAGTCTATGCCTCTTAGCTCTAACGAAGTCATAAATAGAAGAAAATGTAGCAAATAACCCCCCTAACCCCGGATAGACATAGTATGCTTCCTGAAGTATTGCTACTTCCCGAACTTCAGTGTAACCTACCATTGAAATAGCAAGAGCTGACAGCCCTATACCTCCCATCACCGAGATTATTATTACCCTAACCTGCTTCCTGAATTTAAGCAGTGGGAAATTAAGAAACAACCAGACCATGCTTAGAGGAAACAGCGAAAATGTTACTCTTTCAACAAATGTCACTACAAAAATATCCGCAAGTAGTGAACTTGCAGGAGTCGTTAAGAAGTTAACACCCGTCAGGATATTAGCTATAAGCCACATTTCCCCCTTTTTACTCCTATTGCCAAGGTATATTATAACCCCTAGGAGCAACAATAATATTCCAGAAACCTGCCAAAATAATGAGAATACCACAAAATCTTTTACCTCAAATCTCTGAGACTTAACAAACTTAATAAACCTTTCTTGACCTACTTCATACTCCACCTTAAACTCCATTTCCCTATCAACATTTTTCAACACAACTTCCCAAAAATCCTTCGGCTCTTTTATCTCAACATCGTTTAGCTTGAGTAAAATTGCTTTTGAGGGTAAATTTGAAACTCTACCTTCCCACCACTCAGGAATATCATAAATATTTATCACCTTAGTGTGATATACAAAAAATCCTGGAAAATACTTATTGATCATAGTTGAACTTCTGTAGAGACTCATCAATATCACAAAAACTGAGAAACAGAGCGAAACTACGACGAATATCAATATTAGCAGTCCCTTTACTTTTGTATGTAACACCATTAGCCTACACCAACCTTACAAAGCTTTAGAAAACCCTCACAACTTTACTTCAGCCATCTAAAAATCTAAAATATCAAAAGCTCTCTGTGCAATAACGCACAAAAAACTAGTTTTTGGGCTTTCTTGAAGGTGGAGTAATCCATGGCATCATTGCTCTAAGCTTCTTACCTACCTCCTCAACTTGGTGTTTCGACCATATCTCTCTCATCTTTGTAAAGTGGGGTCTACCAGCCTTATTCTCAAGTATCCAATCCTTGGCAAACTTCCCAGTTTGGATGTCCTCAAGTATCCTTCTCATGTTTTTCTTGGTTTCCTCAGTTATAACCTTAGGGCCTGAAACATACTCACCATATTCGGCAGTATTACTAACAAAGCTGTTCATCGTGGAAATTCCCCCCTGATATATCAGATCAACTATGAGTTTCATCTCGTGAATGCATTCAAAGTATGCCATCTCGGGAGGATATCCTGCTTCAACCAAAGTTTCAAATCCTGCAACCATCAGGTGCACAACACCACCACACAAAACCGCTTGCTCCCCAAACAGATCAGTCTCGGTCTCATCCTTAAACGTTGTTTCAATAACCCCGGCTCTTGATCCCCCAATAGCCTTAGCATAGGAAAGAGCAATCTCCTTAGCCTTACCTGTGTAATCCTGATGAACTGCTACCAAACAGGGAACTCCCTTACCCTCAAGATACTGCTGTCTTACAAGAATACCCGGTCCTTTCGGAGCAACCATAGTGACATCAACATTACCTGGCGGAACAATCTGGTTATAGTGAATATTAAAGCCATGAGCAAACATTAGCATCTTCCCCTCAGATAAGTTATTCTTAATGTAGTTCTCATAAATCTCAGGCTGAGTCTCATCAGGAGTAAGAATCATTATAACGTCAGCCCACTTAACAGCACCCTCTATCTCCATAACCTTAAGTCCAGCAGATCTTACCTCTTCTTCCGTCTTCGAACCCTTCCTAAGCCCTACAACAACCTCTACACCACTATCCTTCAGATTCTGAGAATGTGCAGAGCCCTGACTACCATAAACAATTACATCAACTTTTTTACTCCTTATCACCCCTACATCAATCTCACTATCATAGTAAACTTTCATACCTTCTCCTCCTTTGAAGTAATTTTAGAAAACTAGCCTACTCTCTTTCCAATTATCAGAATACCCACAATAAACTCCAACTTCGGTCGGCAACCAAATAAGATTTTCTGCTTTTTACTTACCCCCCTTCAGTTCTAGATAAAGAAACAAACTTGACTTAAGATACACTTGTTGTTTATTCTTACTCTGGGGTAGAGTATGGAAGATAGGATAATAGAAGTGGAAATAGAAGATATAGTTATGACAAACACAGGCTTTGCAATGATCTTCTACGACAAGGAAAGTAATAGGGTTCTACCTATATTCATAGGACCATTTGAAGCAAACGGCATACTTATGAAGCTTCAAGATATAAAATTTCCCAGGCCTTTAACCTATGACTTAATAAGAAATATTCTTGACAGCATGGGAGTCAGTGTTGAGAAAGTTGTCATAAACGACCTGAGAGATAACACTTTCTACGCAACACTGTATATAAACTTTCAAGGGAATGTTCTAGAGATTGATTCTAGGCCTAGTGACGCTGTAGCTATTGCTGTAAGGTTCAATGCTCCTATCTATGTTGCTCAACATGTTATGGATCAATCATCCATTCATAAGTCAGAGTATCTAAGCCAAACTCAAAGCAGTAAGATACCCCAAGAAAAAACATCCCCTGAGGAAGAACAAGTTCGTTTTCCCAGTAAATCCCAAAAAACTAGTCAACAACAGAAAAAAAGTAGAAAAGAAGTTCTGTTAGAAGAGCTTCAGAAAGAACTTGAAAAGGCTGTTGCTGAAGAAAGATATGAAGATGCAGCAAGAATCAGAGATGAGATAAATAAATTAACACAAGAAAAAGAAGATGGCTAAGAAAATTCTGGTTCTAAGCGATTCTCATGGACACCTTGGATTGATATCCGATGTTCTTAGAATTGAACTTAAGAATGTAGACATAATAGTGCATTTAGGTGATGCATGGTTTGATATGAAGCCTTTTATAAAAAACATCAAAGACAATGGAAAAGAAGTAGTCATAGTCAGAGGTAACATTGACCTTATGAGAAAAGATAACACTACACCCTTTATACCAGAAATAGAATTCCTTGAGATTGAAGGTAAGAAGATAATGCTAACTCATGGACATATATTCAGTGTCCACGATAACTTAGAAAAACTAAAGTTTGCTTCAGCTTCAAACAGCTCTAAAATAGTCATGTTCGGACACACCCACCAACCCTTAGCTAAAAAAATTGATGGCATTTTCTTCTTTAACCCAGGAGCGCTAAAAGAAGGAATCTACGGAATAGTATCAGTAGGAAGCTCTATCTCCTACAAGCACTATAAACTAAAAAATCTACCGTAAACCAAAAACCAGCTAAACTAAACCTTGCTACCACCTAAAAAGCTGTAAAAAGCTGTAGCCTTCTTAAGTACTCAACTTCTCTGCGAAGTTCTGCTAAAAAATCTTCCTCAGAGTAATCTCCCAAAAGTATACTCTGAAGCCCAAGTTCAATTAAGCTCTTCAAAAGCTCATCTTTTTCTAAAAGATCCACTAGGGCCTGTATACCCCCCTCGTCCATAACCTTTATAATCTTCCCAACTCTCTCTCTAAATCTCCGAGAAGCATCTCCAACCCCCCTATCTCCCTCCTCTACCCCTATTAGACTACTCTTCACCTCAGTTATCCTATCTCTGTTGTTCTTCGGCACATAAGCATCCTCCAAAGTTATTTCCCCCTCAATTCTTAACCCTTCATTTGAAAGATTTATTAACCTAACACCATTTTCTCTCACATAGCTTTCCATCCACTCCTTAAAAGTCAACATTCTCGGATCCGTAAATACTCTCACCTTACTCTTTGAAATCCTCTCTAAAAGCGGGTATCTTGAAAGTAACTTCCACCCATCATAAGGAGAAAAAACATTTGAACTTATGAAGTTCTCCACTTCACAGAAGTTCCCCTTCGCATAAACTCTTTTACGAGGGAAACTCAAATCAACTCCAAAAAGCAACACTCTACTACACCCAATCCTATTGGCTAGATCAATAGCACTACACACTACCGAACCACCAACCATTACTTCCCCTTTTTCTATCCCAAATTCCCTCTTAACAAGGTTCCAAAGCTTGAGCGGAGAATCAAAGGTGAAGACATTTTGGGTTGGAACAAAGTCATAAATTATAGCAGAATACATACTATCACACACAAATATGGTATCACCGTAGCACTTACTCTGTAGAATGTAAATGAAATTTCTCAGTTGCGGATCTACAGTAACAACTATATCAGGTATAACCGAATTAGAAACCAGATATCCCCAGCTCGTGTCTACAGATATTACAACACAGCTTTGGTAAAGCAATTTCAATCTCTCAATATCTCTGTCTAACGAAGGCCCTGCACCCACAACTACTGCATCCATCCCCCCAAAAGCTCCAAACAACTTCCTCACACCTTTTGTTTTAATCACACTATGAATAGAAAGAAGCAAATTTTTCACCCACACATTCCCAAATCTCTTGAGAGTATTTCTGTTTATCTCCAGATTACCCATCACCTTCTTAATCACCTTCTCCCAATCCTGAATAAAACTAAACAAACCCCTATATTGTGGGTGAACATACAAATCAAAATACCCTATCTCCCCCAAAATCTCAACCAGCTTAAATTCACTCTCAACTAACTCTAATCTAACATTACTAGAGGATATTAACCTACTTAATTCTTTATGAGACCTTAAAGTGCTAAATACGCTCTCAAAGGGCTCAAGAACCACTATGTTCCTGTCAGAGTATCTCTTTGAGAGAAAATAGATTACATAAGGATTTCCTGCACCTACAACCACCACAGTTGGATTTTTAACTTCAATCCTATCTACAAGTTTCTCCGCTTCACTCAAAGGAAAGTATTTTGAGGAAAACAAAAACTCTCTATCATCAACGTATCCCTTAAGTATGAAATTGCCATCCTTTGAAACATCTACAACTACCTTAATCTTCTCCATCTCCTACCTTGATCTTTACCACCATCTCCTAACTCTACCAACATTACTTAGCTGGAAAGATACATTCTGATTATAACAAACCCTACTACTCCCTTTCACCTTTTGAGTATTCAAAAAACCCCCCATCTACCCAATACAACTGATAAATCAGACTAGGTTAGGTTTCACAATTCTAAACTTAAGTAGCATTTTTTCTAAATGTTTCAAGAAAATTTTAACTAGGTTAAAACGAGCTTCGGGGGTAAAAATGATACTTTTGGAAAGTGTAAAAAAACTTACGTTAAGCTCTCTGACCACACTCCTACTGCTGTTTCAAGCTTTTCCCATAGACTTCTGGCAATTTAACCCCTCAATAGGAGACATATTTGGCAACGAAACTGAGCGAAAATTCTTTGAGGAATACAGAGTAACTAGGAAAATCCAAGATTTAGACACTTGGTTAATTCTAGCTTCAGGCGTATATGATCAGAATAAGATTCTTTATTACAAACAGCTTATTGACAAACTTGTAACAAACATTAGCAACTCCCTAAAATCCCAAAAACTATCCAAGTATGATACTGCGAAGTTTATATTTGATTACCTTCACCAAAATGTGTTTAGGTCATATCTGGAGAAATCCACAGACCTTGATCAACTTTTTGACACAGGATACTACAATTGCGTTAACTCAACAGCACTATACAATATCATTCTAAAAAAATTTGGATTTGATCCCAGAGTTGTGCAACTGCCAGATCATATATTCTCCGTCTTCTATCTAGATGGCTATAAAGTTGAAGTGGAAACTACTGCGAAGAAAGGATTTGATGTTGTAAGAAACCCTGAAGCGATAAAGGAACTTAGAGAAAAAACATCCTATATTTACGTTCCTGAGGGCAAAGGAAAGAGAGCAGAAGTGAAAGAAGAAGGACTTATAGCATCAATGTATGCAAACCAAGTATTGAATTACAAAGATAGTAGCAATTACATAGAAATCCTAAAGTCATCAATCAAAGCTCTACTGTTGGAAGGTGATCTATTTCTGGCATATACTAACTTGAGAAGCGCCTATGTTGGTCTTTTCGTAGAGTATGCAAATAAAAACGATTATTCTCTAGCTATAAAACTAGCAGAAGAATGCTTAACCATCTTTCCCAAT